>JAPKHB010000408.1 GCA_026647295.1 Planctomycetota bacterium
GGAGGAGGGGGCCGCGCTGATCCTGGCGGCCCCCGAGCGCCGGCGGTCCAACGACAGCCTCTACGACTACCGGCCGAGCAACGACCTGCTCTACCTGACCGGGTTCGAGGAGCCGGAGAGCGCCGCCCTCTTCCTGCCCGGGCACCCCGAACACCCCTTCGTGGCCTTCGTGCGGCGGCGCGATCCCGCGCGGGAGGTCTGGGACGGCGCGCGCCTGGGGGTGGAGGCGGCCTGCGAGCGCCTGGGCGCGCAACGGGCCCACCCCATCGACGAGTTGTACGCCCGGCTGCCCGAGTTGCTGGTGGATCGCCGCCGCCTCGTCTACGCGCTGGGCGAGGACGAGGAGGCCGACCGCGAGGTCGTGCGCTGCGTGCGCAAGGCGCGCTGGCTCGCCCGCCGGGGGCGCGCCGCCCCGCTGGCGATCCTGGACCCCCGCGAGCTGCTGCACGAGCAGCGCCTGCTCAAGGCGCCCGAGGAGATCGCGGCGTTGCGGCGCGCCTGCCAGGTCTCGGCCGAGGGGCACCTGCGCGGGATGCGGTGCACCCGCCCCGGCATGCGCGAGTACGAACTCCAGGCCGAGATCGAGTACCACTTCAAGCAGGCCGGTGCGCGGGCGCCGGGCTACACGACGATCGTCGGGGCCGGGGCGAACGCCTGCGTGCTCCACTACGTCGACAACCGCGCCCCGTTGCGCGACGGCGACCTGGTCCTGGTGGACGCCGGCGCCGAGGTGCAGTGGTACACCGGCGACGTCACGCGCACCTGGCCCGTCAACGGGCGCTTCACCGGGTACCAGCGCACCGTGTACGACCTCGTGCTGCGCGCGCAGATGGACGTGATCCGCGAGGTGCGCCCCGGGCTGCCCTGGCCCGAACTGCACCGTCGGGCGGTGCGCACGCTGACCGAGGGCCTCGTGGACCTGGGCGTGATCGAGGGGCCGGTGGAGCGGGCGCTCGAACAGAAGACCTACGCGCGCTACTACATGCACGGGACCGGCCACTGGCTGGGCATGGACGTACACGACGTGGGCGCCTACGCCCGCCGCGGCGAGGAGGGCCGGCCGCTGGAGCCGGGCATGGTGTTCACCGTGGAGCCCGGCCTGTACTTCCCGCCCGACGATGCGGATTGCCCCGAGCCCTGGCGGGGCATCGGGGTGCGCATCGAGGACGACGTCCTCGTCACGGCCGACGGCTGCGAGGTGCTGACCGCCGCGGCGCCCAAGGAGCCCGAGGAGATCGAGGAGATCGTGGGCCGCCCGGCATAGGCGCTCCCTTGCGCGCCGGGTCCCCGGACGCGATGCTGCGCGCATGGTCCGTTCTCCGCGCCCCGGTCGCCGCCGCCTCCTGCTCGCCCTGGGCGGGGTTCTCGCGCTGGCGGCGTGCGGCGCCCCGCCCGGGGGCCTGGACCTGTGGAAGTCCAGCACGATCCGCCAGGCCAAGGAGCGCGGACGCCTGATCGTGGCCCTCGAGCCCGAGTTCCGGCCCTTTGAGTACATCGACGAGGGGGGCAACCTGGTGGGCTTCGACGTGGATCTGTGCGAGATCCTGCGCCAGGAACTCAACGTGGAGCGGGTCGAGTTCCTGCGGGTGAACTTCGACGTGATCATCTCGACCCTGCTGTCGGGCGAGGCGGACCTCATCGTGAGCGGCATGACCGCGTTGCCCGAGCGGGCGCTCAGGGTCTCCTACAGCGACCCCTACTTCCACACCGTGACCTGCCTGCTGGTGTCGCGCGAGCGCGCCGCCGACGTGCGGTCCGTGGCCGAATTGGACCGCCCCGAGCGCGTGGTGGCCGTCAAGCAGGGCACCACCGGCGAGATCGCGGCCCGCAAGCGCTGCCCCCGGGCCCGCCTCGTCTCGTTCCCCACCGAGAACGCGGCCGCCCTCGAGGTGGCGTCCGGGCGGGCCGACGCGTTCCTGTACGACAAGAAGTCCGTCGAGCAGCACCACGCGCGCCATCCCGACACCACCTTCCTGATCCTGGACCCGGTCACGGTCGAACCCTACGCCATCGCCTGCCGCAAGGGCGACCCCGACACCGTCGCCTGGCTCAACCTGGTGCTCCACCACCTGCGCCGGGACGGCCGGCTGGAGGAGCTCTATGCGAAGCACGGCCTGGAAGACTCCGGAGACGGCCCCCGGTAGCGGCGGGGCCCCGGAAGGACCCGGGCACGGACGCGGGTCCGGCCCCGGGGCGCGGGGCGAGTGGATCCGGCGGGCCCTGCTCACCGTCGGGGTGCTCGGCGGCCTCCTCGCCTTCCTGCGCCTGGCGCCGCGCTACTACGACTGGAACTGGGCGGGCGTGTGGCGCGACGGCGACTACGCCGCCCTGCTCCTCGGCGGGCTGTGGGTCACCGCCTGGATCAGCTTCGGGGGGCTCGTGCTCGGGCTCGGGCTGGGCTTCCTGGGCGCGGCCGCCCGGGCGAGCCGCCACTGGGCGCCCAGCCAGCTCGGGGCCCTGTACGTGGAACTGGTGCGCGGCACGCCCCTGCTCGTGCAGATCGCGATCGCCAAGTACTGCGTCGCCACCGCGCTGTACGACGTGCTGGTCGCCCTGGGCGTGGGCCGCGCGGCGGCCGACTGGGTGCGCGAGCCGGCGCTGGTGGGCGTGGCGACCCTGGGCGTCTTCGCCGGGGCCTACGTCACGGAGATCGTCCGGGCGGCCATCGCCTCGGTGGACCCGGGGCAGCGCGAGGCGGCGCTGTCCCAGGGCATGAGCCGCCGCCAGGTGTTCTGGCTCGTGCTCTTCCCGCAGGCGCTGCGGCGGATGATCCCGCCGCTGACGGGCCAGTTCGTGAGCCTGATCAAGGACTCCTCGCTGCTCTCGGTCATCGCCGTCGGCGAACTGATGAAGCGCGCCGGCGAGGTGCGCGCGAGCACGCACAGCGAGTT
>JAPKHB010000409.1 GCA_026647295.1 Planctomycetota bacterium
TGCGCGGAAGGGCTGGGTCAGGCTGGCGGAGGTAGCCAGTGTCTGGATGCCGGGGCGACTCAAGGGCATCCAGGTCAGCCGCGAAGAGGGAACTCCGTTCCTTGCGGCCACGCAGGTCTACGACATCCGGCCGGTCGTGCGGAAGTGGCTCGCGCTGTCGCGGACTCCAGACGCTGAGGCGCGCTTCGTCCGTGCCGGGATGATCTTGGTGACGTGCTCGGGTTCTGTGGGGCGACCTACGATAGCGAACGCCGTACATGAGGGCGTGCTCATCTCCCACGACCTGCTGCGCGTCGAGCCGCTTGAGCCTGCAGATCGGGGGTGGGTCTATGCGTACCTACGCAGTGCTCAGGCGCGCGCCATGGCCACGAGTGCCAAGTACGGACACATCATCAAGCATCTGGAGGTTCAGCACTTGGCAGGCCTGCCGATCCCGGAGTTCCCGGAACGCGTGAAGGGTGAGCTCAATCGAGCCTTCGATGCAATTGTGCGGTTACGCGCGCAAGGTCATGATCTGCAGCAGGAGGCCGAGCGCGAGTTCGAGTCAGCACTTGGAGGCGTACCAGCGATCGAGGATCTAGGCGAGCGGGGCTTCGTCGCGCGTGCCTCTGATACTATTTTCCTGGAGCGTAACCGCGTCGATGCTGCCGTCCACGCACCCCACGTGGCGCAGATACGCTCGCATCTGGCTGCGAGAGGGCAGGGGATGTCGTCCGTGAGGGCGTGTGGCTTCCGGGTATGGGTTCCGGGGCGGTACAAGCGGATTCCCGCCCCGAACGGGGTTGCGTATCGAGATAGCGCAGACCTAGTCGCAGTCTGCCCGGATGTACTGAAGCGGTATGCCGAGTGTGGCTTCGGAGATCGCTTCGACGGGCGCGTCAAGCGCGGTTGGGTGTTGATCCCATGCTCCGGCCAGGTCTATGGGATCATTGGTACGCCTGTGATCGCCTCGAGTGCTCTCGAGTCGCAGGTGGTCTCGAATCATGTCATGAGGATTGCGTCTCGGAAGAACGCTGAGATCCCGGCTGGCTACTTGGCTGTTGCTCTCGGTCATCCAGTCTTGGGGAGACCGCTCGTCAAGGCACTAGCGTTCGGCTCAAGCGTCCCGGAGTTGGACCCTGCTGACGTTGCGGCACTCAATGTCGTGCGCCTGGACGAGCGGGTGGAGAACTCAATTGCGGAGCGCGCAGTGCGCTCGGCGGACGCAAACGCAGAGGCCGATGGAGTTGAGCTGCAGATGGCGGAGAAGGCGAGCGCGCTGATCGCTGAGTTCATCGCGGGCTAAATGAGCCGAGTGGTGAGGCCTGGGCGATCTTACTTCCCCCCTAATAGGAGCGTCGACACTGCACTTCGTCTGACATACACGACGCGCACGGCTGCGCTCCCGTTGTGGCGCGGCAGCGTCTTCAGATAGCCAACCTTCAGGGTCGTGAGGTTGTGTTCCCCGCAGAGATCGAGAAGTAGTAGATACCTATTCTTGGCCTTCGATTGCGGAACCTGCTTCAACTTCTCGAGTTCGCGCTTATTCTGCTTCGCATACAGCTGTGCCTTCACCCTATGGCCAGGATAAGCCTAATCAGTGTGGTTGATGTCCGCCAGGGCTCGCGGCGCAACGGCAAGCTCGAGGAGCGCCGGGTTGTGCCCGCCGATGCGAAAATCGACTCTGCCGTACTTCGCCTTGCCAAACTCCGTCGTGACCTTCGGCACGCGCCCGTGTAGGTAGGCCACGATGAGCGGGAAGAAGTCACGCTCGGTCCTGTACTGAAGGGCATACAAATCCGCGACATCGATCAGGGCAGCGCCGAGCGCTTTCACATCCTCCAAGGTCAGGCTCTTGTGTTTGGGTTGTACCATATTCCCCTGCATGCCTGCGGACGGATCCGACGTTCGGTTTCGCGAGACCGTTCAGGCGTTAGATCATAAGATCTCAACGCCAACTAGCCCAGGATGATGTCCCCCCCTCGCCGCGGCTACGGGCTCAGGCTCCGGGCCTACGCTAGCTTCACTGCGCGCGCCACGGCGTCAGCAGCCTCCCGCAGCCGCCCATCATCCGTGTGCAGGTACCTCAGCGTGACGACGCTCCCCGGCCGATGCCCGAGGATCCGCCCGATCGTGGCCACATCTGTCCCCGCGGCGGCGAGGAGCGTGGCGGCCGTATGCCGGAGCTGGTGCCAGCCGCTGCGGGGGACGCCCGCCCGGTCCATGAGGCGGTGGAGGGCCTTGTAGAGGGAGGAGTCGGAGACCGGGAGGCGGCGGCAGACCCGGCCCGAGCGCTCCCGGTGGCGCTCCAGGACCTCCCGGAGGGGGGCCGAGATCGGGAGCCGAAGGCGCGTCCCGGTCTTGTGTCGGGGGCGGGTGATGAGGCCGGCGTCGAGGTCGACCTCCTTCCAGGTGAGGGCCCGGAGGTCGGCCCGGGAGAGGCCGGCGAAGAGGCCGAGCGCGACCGGGACCTCGAGGTAGTGGTTCCGGGCGGCCTCGAGCAGTCGGCGGCACTGCTCGGGGGAGAGCGCCTCCCGGTGCTCCAGCGGGCGCGCGCGCGGCGGCTTGAAGTCGCCCACGAAGTCCCCGCAGGCGTAGCCCACGGCCGCGCACCACGCGATGAAGCGGCGGTAGACGCCGAGCGCTTGGCGGACGCGCGAGGGCGACCAGCCGCGCGCCTGGAGCAGGGCCTCGAGCATGGTGCGCGACCAGCCCGCCATGGGGCGGTCGGCCCACTCGTCGAGCAGGGGCTTCAACTTGTCGCGGTCGTGCTCGATCGTCCCCTGGCGGCGGCCCGAGACCTCCAGGTGCTTGAGGTACCCCTCGACGGCCTTCTTGGGGTCGGCGGTTCGTCAGCCCGATGCCGCGTCCCTCCTGGCGTAGATACAACACCATGCCGCGCTCCATCTC
>JAPKHB010000041.1 GCA_026647295.1 Planctomycetota bacterium
ATAGCAATCATGCTAAATCTTACCGCTACGATTATGCGACCCGATCGCCCTGAACCGTTGCCCACGCGCCCCTCGTGGCGTAGTGAAGCCAGGCCCGCCTACAGGGCACTGCTAACGTTCTGCCGCGCGTTGCGATCCACAGTCGGCCGATCCCGACGCTTTCCAATCCTCGCACTGGAACGCCCGCGATTCACTGGCGGCGAGGATCGGCGGATGGCCGCCGAGGCGATTCTCGCCGCCTCTAGTGCCAACTCCACCCTCGCGAACACTGGACAGGTGGAACTGGTCGAGCGCGTGCTTCGGCACTCAGGCGAGTCGTGGCTCAGGTCTCGCGCCCTGGCGATTCTCGCGCTACAGCCTTCAGCTGATCGTACTGTGCCGGCCGCGACCTTCAGCAGGGCGGTTGGGGCGCTATCGGACTGGTCGGCTGCCCGCTTTCGGAGCCTGCGTGTGGTTCCCCGCGAGCACCGAACGGCTTGGGAACGCCTTACAGAGCGATCGCCTGGAACTTCACCGTCAGAGCCGCAGACCATGACCGATCTTCACGCCCTGGCCCATGTGCTGCTTGTGCGCTCCGGGGCCGAGCAAACTCCCGATCTGCGCACGGGAGCTGCGCTCCGCCAAATCATCAGAGCAGCCGGCCGCATGAATGCAGGTGGCAGCCACGAGGAACTCCTCCAAGACATCGTGAACCACGCGCGTGACATTACCGGCGCACGCCGCGTTTGCATCCTTCTCGCAGACAGTGCGGCCTCTGCGAGGCTCACGATCGCTCGATACTCCCCGATGGTAGCGGGTGGCCGCCCACCCCAAGACATCAGCAACACTGTTCTTCAGAGAGTGACAACCAGCCGCAGTCCGCTTCTACTGCATGACGTGTTCGACGACTGCGAGTTGATGGGCCGGCCGAGCATCACCAGCATGTCTCTTCGATCGATCCTCTGCGTACCGCTGATCCGTGGCGATACGCTTTACGGCCTCCTTTACGCGGATAGCGATTCGGCGATGGGCTCCTTTGATGGAACTGACTTGGAAGTTCTGGCTCTCTTCGCCGAGCAAGTCGCCGCTATGCTTGAGGCCAACCGGCTGCTGGCTAGCCTACAGAACTCGATGCAAGAGCTGAAGGCCATGCAGACACGCCTAGTGCGTGGTGAGAGACTACGTACGATAGGAGAGCTCAGTTCTTCGGTCGCCCACGAGTTCAACAACTTGTTGACTTCGATCCTCGCGCGGGTCCAACTGCTTCAGATGCAGCCGCTGGGTGCGTCGGTCTCTCGAGATCTTCTGCTCGTCGAGCGTGCCTGCTTGGACGCCGCTGAGGTCGTCCGCCGCCTTCAGACATTTAGCAAACAACAGCGCGAACAGCATTTTGCACAAGTGGACCTGTGCGTACTCACGCACGACGCCGTGGAGTTTCTTAGGCCTCTTTGGTCTACGCGACGCCGGCACGAGCGTAGCCGCGTCGCCGTTACGCTGAAGGCGACTAAGTCGTGTATTGTGCGCGGGGACGCTACTGAACTTCGAGAAGTGATCACGAATCTCCTGAAGAACGCTCTGGATGCCCTACCGCGGGGCGGGAGCATCACCCTCGATGTAGAAGCGCAAGGAGAGGAGGCCCGCGTCTTGGTATGTGACACGGGCGTTGGAATCCCGTCGACAATTGCGGACAAGGTGTTCGATCCCTTCTTCACCACCAAGGGCGAAAGGGGTACGGGCCTCGGGCTATCGATCTGTCAGCAGATCGTCGAGCGCCATGGCGGCAGGATCAACATTCGATCTGAAGAGGGGCGCGGGACGCAGGTGGAGGTCCGGATCCCTCTCGTGCTTGAGCCATCGCTCGCCCCGATCGAGTCAGATCCGACTCCTGTCCGCCGTGGCCTCGCTCGAATTCTGGTAGTCGACGATGATGAGAATGTCTTGGTCCCGCTGAGCAGATTCCTCGCGGAGTGTGGCTACGAGGTGAACACAGCCCCTGGTGGACTTGCGGCACTCAGAGCAGTGCGGGCGTCCCAACCGGACCTCGTACTAACGGACATCACCATGCCTGGAATGGACGGGCTGCAACTTTGTGAAGCCATCCGTGCCGAGGCCCCAACCACGATCGTGCTGCTGATGAGCGGGCGAACCAGCGGTATCCCGGAAACTGAGGTCATCCGCCGCGGTGCCTCCGCGCTAATCTCCAAACCATTCAGCTTGGCCCACTTGGCAGATTCTCTTTCCATGCACCTCTCAGGGCGTCCTGAGCGCACGGGGGCCAACTCCTAGCGACAGAGTCGCGCCTGTCTGGTAGCACCGGGGCCGTGAACAACCCTAGGCGCAAGGGCTACTTCAAACGAAGGCCGGACGCACCCGAGGAACCCCGAGTGCGCCCGGCGGAGCCGAAACGCCGATGTAGGCTGAAAGCGGCTTCTGGCAGGCCTAATCCCACTGCCACTCAGGGTCGCCGATCATGAAGACCAAGCCGTTCACTTCGACGGTGAGGATGATGCCCTCGGGGCTAGGGCCCGAGTTGGGGCACGGCCTGTTCACCATGGGCCTGTCCACGATGCCCGTGGCCACGACCCCACCAAGCGAGTCCGTGGCCGAGTAGTACGAGCCGAGCGGCGCGACGATGCTCAGGGCTCCCGTCTGGTCCTGCCACTCGTACTTGACGCCGACCTCGCCAGAGGTCGCGCTGGCCGCCGTCGAGAACAGGGCCAAGCAAAGCAGGGCCGCGATCGCGAGTTTCGCACGCATGGTTTTGAGTCCTCCAGGGCCGGGGTTACGCCCCCAGCGCGTTCACATTCTGCACCGCGCGTCCTGCTGGCGCAACACCTGGTCCCACAGGATTTTCGACAGCCAGACAAGATACGAACTCCGCCGGTACCGTCCCCTTGCTCCTGAGGTCTGAATTCGGGTATCCCCCTCGAATGCGCCGCCCTTTGTTGGCAGCACCTCGCGACGATCTGCGACCCTCGATCCGGGCTCCGTGGGTGACAGGATGCCCTTCGAGGGGTACCGAGTGGAGAAAGTTCCCTGAACTCCTGACCTGGATGCGGCGCCTGCCACTTGGGCCTAGCGATGCCACCGTTCGGCTGTGCGCCTATCCCCGGAGCCGCTGGGTGCGAGCTGCCGCGGCGCTTTTAGTTCTCGAGAGCGATGTAACGCCACGTGCCGCCCGGGCCCTTCGATCGATGGCCGCGGCGGATGTTGACGTTCGTACACCTAGACGTCGCTGTGTCGGAGCGCTCCTCTCAGAGGATGAACGTTCCGCTGCGTACGCCTCGCTGGCGAGGATCATCGGGCGCCGCCCGACGCTCCGTACAGCGGTGATCGCCCTCACGCGACTTCTGGTGAGCGCCCCAAGGACCACTTCGGACGCGCATGCGGCACGTGCGTTGATTTCGCAAGTCTGCCGGTGTGTTTTCCCGATGGCCGAGTCACTACTGCCCGCAGCCTGTCGAGCGATCGATGCCGTTTGGAAGCGCGAGCCATTGGTAGGCGTAGAGTACCGCGCTGTGCTTTCCGCCCTTCCTTCCATCGCGCGGCCGCAGGCGCGAGCAATGCTGGCGGCGGTTGCGGCGAGCACGGGGTTCCCCTCAGCGGTCTTCGGGAGCCAGAGACTGCGGCTTTGCTACCGCGCAGAAAGGTCGGCTCGTCGGGCAGGGAATCCACACTTGGCAGCCATAGCGCGCTCGATCCGTAGACGCATCCGCAGTGTCATGGACATGAGGACGCCGCAGCGAGCATTCACTAGGAGTCTGCGCCCTCTCGCGTGCATGCGGCTCAGCGCGACCCTGCCTGTGTTCGCAATGGAGTACATGAGCGCGCTCTGCGAAGCGGGGACGCGGTCCGTGCAGAGTCTCCGGCTAGCAACCGAGTTGCTGCTCCGCGCCTCACGCAAGCCGTTCTTGACCCTAAGGGCGGCTGCGGTAGTTCTTGGGCCAGCACATCTTGCGCTGGCTACACGTGCGCCGCGCTGTGTGCGATCGGAAAGCAAAGCCCAATGGCTCATAGAGCGTAATCAGTTCCGTCGTGCCGTTCTTACTATCCGCGAGCCCAGCCCGCGCTTCCTGCATCAACTTCATGAATATTCCTGCGGTCTCATTGGTCAGCGGATGTGTCCCACTCCGCCAGGGGAGACCGGAGTTGGTGATCTTGAGTACTTCGTTCGGCTGTTGTCCAACACGACGCCGGTCAGTGTAGAGGGGTCTCCGTTCCCCTGGCACTTGCGCTCTGCTGTAGGACTCGGGTTGACAGGGATGTTAACCGGTCAACGCCCCCGCTCATGGAAGTTGCTGCGGAGGGCGGTGGCGAGGGATCGGCCGGCGTATGAGGCGTTGCTGGTGGGGCTTATCGTCGCGCGGCACGTGCTGGGGGCAGGCGAGGCCCGTCGGGCGTTGCGCTGGCTCGCCCGGGCGAGTTGGGCGTACGCCGTACTCCTAGACGTGGCGCGTCATGCCGGAGTGGAGGAGCTTCCGCGGCCCATGCGACAGTTCGAACGGCTTTGTGGGCGGACCTTGCGCGCGCTCCACGCTCGGCGCGCGCGAGGGAGCGCCGCCGTCCGAGCCGTGGCCCGGCTCGATCGGGAGGCGCGCTGGGCACGGCGACGGCGGCCTCCGCGGATGGCCGCGGCCGCGGCAGACCTGATGCGCATCGGGGGCAGCCTGGGCGCGGACGACACGCAGGAGCGTGTGGTCGACCTGGTCTCCCGCCTGCTGGCCGGCAAGGTGCTTTTCATTCGCCCGGAGTCCGCCGCGGCGAACTGGCATGTCCCGCAGACGGTCCACACGCTGACCTCCTGGACCATGCACCGGCTGGAAACCCTGCGGTCGACTCGCGCATACTCGGTTCGCCCCCGCCCGGAGTTCTGGCGGCCCGAGCAGCACCGCCCGGGCGCCATCCTGGTGGCACGCTTGGGCCCGGTGCTGGTGGCCTTCGCCCGCCAGACCCGCTTCCGGTGCGACGAGATCGCCGCGGTACGACGCGTGGGCGAGATCCTCCGCGAACCGTCGGGGCGCCATCCGGCATCCCCGGCGCCTCTCCTGCGGGCCGCCGCCGTCCCCGCCGCGGGGCCGAGCCTTCCGGACCAGGCGCCCTTCCGGTCGCGGCGCTGGAAACGACTGATGGAACAGGTCTGGAAGGTCGGTCCCACCCGGGCCTCGGTCGTGCTCGTCGGCGAGACCGGCACGGGCAAGGAAGTGGTCGCCCGCACGATCCATCTGGCCTCCCGGCGCGCCCGCGGACCGTTCGTCGCGGTGAACTGCGGCGCGGTCCACCCGGACACCATGCACTCCGAGCTCTTCGGCCACGTGCGCGGCGCCTTTACGGGCGCCAGCCGCAACCACGACGGGCTCCTGGTGCAGGCCCACCGCGGGACCATCTTCCTGGACGAAGTCGCAGACATGCCGCTGGCGATGCAGACCGCCCTCCTCCGGGTCATCGAGAACCGCACCGTCCGGCCCGTGGGCGGGCGCAGCGACATCCCCGTCGACGTCCGGATCGTCTGCGCCTCGCATCGCCCCCTGTCCGACGAGGTCGCCGCCGGCCGATTCCGCTCGGACCTCCATCACCGCCTGTCGGTGCTCGACCTCCACCTGCCGCCGCTGCGCAGCCGACTGGAGGACCTGCCCCTCCTCGTCGAGCACCTGCTCGGGCGCCTGGACCGCCCCCGGCGGGTCTGCGCCGAAGGCCTTGAGTTCCTGCGCGGCTACCACTGGCCGGGCAACGTCCGGGAACTGGACAACCTCCTCCAGGCCGCGGCGCACCTGGACGACGCCACCGTGATCCCGGCCCGCCTCATCGCCGACCTGCTCGCCCATCGGCTGGCCCGGCGCGGCCAAGCGCCGGAGGCCCGGCCCGAGGCCACCCTCAACGCCCGCCAGGCGCAGATCCTGCGCCTGCTGCGGAGGCGGTGGCTCTCGGCCCCCGGCATCGCCGGCCACCTCGGAGTCTCCACCCGGACAGCCAACCGCGAATTGCTCACGCTGTGCAACTCGGGGCTCGTGGAGTCCAGCGGGGAGGCGCGCCAGCGCCGTTACCGCTCCCGCACGGGAGCCCGTCGCGATCTGGCGTGATTGAGGGGCGGGAGTCCCGCCCGGAACGGACTTTCCACAACGGCTGCGTCGGTGTGGAACGCGCTTATATACTTGACCCACCACGGCCGTCCGGGCATCTTGGCCCCCCTAGGAGCCCGCCATGCCGAAAGCCAAGCCCGTCCCCGAAGGCCCGCCGCACCCCGTCCACCGGCCCGCCACCTTCCTTGAGTTGGGCGCCATGACCGAGGGGGAGGCCCGGACCTACCTTGAGGCCGTCCGCTGGCCCGAGGGCCCGGCCTGCCCCCACTGCGGCTGCGTGGACGTGTCCCGGCTGGGCGGGGCGGCGGCGGCCCGGGGCGTCCTGAAGTGCCGGGGCTGCCGGAAGCAGTTCACCGTGACCGTGGGGACGATCTTCCACGGGACGCACGTCCCGCTGCGTAAGTGGCTGCTCGCCTTCCACATCGTCTGCGCCTCCAAGAAGTCGGTCAGCGCCCACCAGTTGCACCGGCAGATGAAGGTCACCTACAAGACGGCGTGGTTCCTGGCCCACCGGATCCGGCACGCGCTGGGGCACGATCCGCTGGACGGCGGGCTGCTCGAAGGCGTCGTGGAGGTGGACGAGACCTACATCGGTGGGAAGCCCCGGCGGAGCAACCGGGCCGCGGACCGGAAACCTCCCAAGGGGACCGGGCCCGGGGGGACGAAGAAGGCCCCCGTCATGGTGCTGGTGGAGCGGTCGGGGCGCGTGAAGGCGAACCACGTCCGGCTCGCGTCTGCGGTGGAGGCGGCCCGGCAGATCGGCAAGCACGTCCACCCCCTGGCCCGGCTCAACACGGACGAATCGCGGATCTACGTGAAGGTCGGGCGCAAGTGGAAGGGCGGGCACGAGACGGTCGAACACGCGCGGGAGTACGTCGCGGAGCCCCGCCCCGGGCACAAGGTCCACATCAACACGGCGGAATCCTTCAACAGCCTGTTCAAGCGGGCCCACACGGGCGCGTGGCATCACGTCTCGACCACGCACCTACAGAAGTACGCGAACGAGGTGCAATTCCGCTGGAACCACCGGGACATGAGCGATGAGCAGCGGACGGTGATGGCGCTAGCACAAGGCGATGGCGCGCGGCTTGCCTACGCCGCAGCGGACTAGGATGGGCCGGTGAACGGCAGTAGCGTGCTCTTAGGCTCGCATATCTGAATGCCCAATATTGGCTCATATGCCTTCCAGTCGCTGTCGTAGGTGTGGATCACGTCTACGCGGCGCACAAGCGCGGTGGCCATATGAATCGTGTCGGCGCCACGCACCCGCTTGGACAGGCCTTGGTCTAATGCTCGCCTCCCAATCTTGCGGGCCTCTGTCGCGACGAACCGACTCACCTCGACGATGCGAACCAGCCCGGGCTTCCACAACTCATCAATGGTGCGTTCTGTCGCGACGGACAATGCCTTTCCAAGTTTCTCTTGCGCAGAGAACGCAACCTCCGCGATAGAGATCACGGAAGTCACAATCTCTAGTTGCCTCGCCCGGGCCTCATCAAGCCAGCGCACCGCTTCGTTGTGATGCGGCTCCTTTGCGTCGATGTAGCGCAGGAAGATACAGGCATCCAAGTAGACTAGAGGTTTAGCCATACCACTGATTCCTCACGCGACGCAGGGCTTCATCCATACTGCACCTAGGCTCCTTGATCTCCAGCGACCCGGCGGCACGCTGGAAGGCTTCGTGGTCCACCCCATCAAGGACAACAACGCGGCTGATTTGCCGGATATCCACCGGCCTGCCGCTCCTCATCTCGCGCCGAATCATCCCCTCGACCGCGGCGTTCCTGTCCCAGGCGTCGCGCATCATCTCCTCGCTGCCAGGCGAAAGGTAGCAGCGTACTCCACCATCCGCTCCCCACAGCGTGAAGCAAAGCCCGCGCCGCTTGCTCATCGAATCTACATGACCCTCAAGCGCCCCAAAGTCCGAGCAGTACCCGGCCGCCTCCTCCGGCTCCGCGGCGCCGCTGGAAGCCTCAAGCGAGACGCCCGTCACGTGACCGTTGACGATCGCCGCGAGGCGGGCCGCCGCAGCTTGCACGACCGATCCAAACGAGTCGGGTACGCCGTCAGACGCTCGGAGCCGACGGCCGATCTCGGCGTATCCGGACACGACGCGTTCAACGTCTTCATGCGTCCCAGCCCGATCAATCTTGGCGGTGAGGGTGGCCGAAGCGCTACCCGCATCTAGGTCGGTGACCTCCCACTCGATCTCGGCGCCCGGAGCCATTCGGCTCCCCAGGCCCTCCAAGAGCAGGGCGAGGGCGTCGAACCCGTGCCGGAGTTCGACGATCGTAACGGTGCCCTCCAGGCGGAAGGTGATGCTGTAGTCGCTCATCCGGCTGCGCGCTCCCGGCCACCCCCCAGGGGGGCAGCCTTCGACCGTGTCGGATCCCACGAGTAGAATCCGAGTTCAGCCCTCGGGGGCGTGGCCGGCAAGCCGACCCCCGGGCGCGGCGGCGGTGTTCGCGCGGGTTCCGGTTGGCCCCGGAGCCCGCGCTCGCCTGATGTTCGCATGGCCCTCCCCCGCCCTGCGGGAGCCCTATGTTACCATTCGGCCGAATGGGCCGCCCCCCGAAGCCCCCCCGCCGGGACCCAGTTGTTCCCGCCGACCCCAACCGCCCCCCGATGGGGGAGGCCCTGAAGCGGGCCGTTCGGACTCCGCCGCCCGCCCCGAGGAAGCCCAAGCGGACGCCCAAGCCCCCGGCTGGGTAGGGCGCTGCCTTCCCATTCCCCAGCGGCCGTGGGGATCCTATGGAAAGCCGGGGCCGGTCCGGGGCTAGGTTTGGCAAGTATATAAGTGCGGTGTGGAAACATAAGTCCTCGCCGGACAATGACTTACGCATGGCTTTCCACACCGCCGCCCCGTGGCACGCCGGCTGCGTAAGGGGTTCGCGTGATCGCGTTCCACCGCCCCGCCACGGACCCCGGCCGCCACACGGCCCCCTCCTGCCCTTTGGCGGGGCAGGCACCTTGTGTCAGCGTCCCCAATGCCCCCACCCTCCTCTCACCGGCTGCCAGGTGTCCTGCCCCGCCGCTTTCCCCTCCCCCTCCGTTCCCTTGCCCCTCATGGCCGCTCTCCTCCCCTCCCCGCGGGCCCGCCGCCGTCCCGGGGTCACTCCCGCGGCAGCGCCTCGAGTTCCGCCTTGCGCCGCCGGCGGACGAAGTAGAAGGCGACCGCGGCGCCCAGGGCGGCCAGCACGATCAGGGACCAGCCCACGTCGCGCAGCACCAGGTGGAACCAGGGCCGCGCCTGGTCGATCAGGCGTTCCTTCCACCACGCCTCCCAGGCGCCAAGACGCTGGCCGGTCTCCTCCAGCAGGGCCCGGTCCAGGCAGTCCATCGGTGAAAAGCAGGGCGGGTCCCCCCGGGATGCGCGGAGACGGCGCAGCAGGCTGCGCAGGCCCTCCCAGCCCGCCTGGTGGATCAGGCCGTCTACGAAGGAACGGCCCTGCTGGTAGGCCAGATCCGCGCGGCGTGCGTCCGATGGAAACGCGTGCTCGAGCTCGGAGAGCGGGAGCAGGGTCCCGGCGACGACGGCGAGGTCCAGGCGTGCCCCACCGTCCACGCTGACGCCGCCCCCCACCCGCTCGGCGATCCCCTCTTCGAACCACAGCGGCAGGATGCGGGCAGAGCCCTCGGAGGCCTGCCCGAGCAGGAGGTGCACCCACTCGTGGCGCACCACCGAGCCGACCGAGCGAAACGGGGGTCGGTCGGCGATGTCCACCCGCACCACGACGAGCCCTCGCGCCGCCGAGCACAGGCCCGCTGCCCAGGCGGGGACCTGCGCCTGGGCGACCTCGCGCATGCGCGCGATCCCGTCCACGAAGTACACCGACACCCGGCCCCGGGCCCGCGGGCAGCCCAGCAGCAGGGCCACCTCCTCGTCGATCCGGGGCACGACGTCGCGGGCCCACACCGCGCGCTCCTCATGCCCGGGATCCCCATGCACGACGAGATCCAGGCGCGCGGGCACCTCGGGGTCGCCGCCCGCGCGCGCTCCCCCGCCCAGCAGGGCCGCGCCCACAAGAAGGCCGGCGCCCAGGATCCGCCGCAGGGCCCGTGGCCCGGCCATCAGAAGCGCACGCAAAGCACCGGGCACGGCGCCCGGCGCAACACCCGCTCGGCCACGCTACCGATCAGCAGGTGGTCCAGCCGCGAGCGTCCATGCGTGCCCAGGACGATCAGGTCGGGCTCCAGCTGGGCCACGGCCTCCAGGATCACGGTGGCGGGCTTGCCTTCCCCGACGCGCGTCTGGATGGCGATCCCGGGGTGCTCCCGGGCGTAGTCCTCCAGGCGCTCGCGCGCCAGGGCCATCATCTTCTCCACGTCCTTGCGGTGCGCGTAGATGCCGTAGGTCCCCTCCGTCACCGCGGGCAGGCTCTCCACGACGTGGAGCAGGGTGAGCGTCCCCCCGTCCGCCAGGACCTGCACGGCGGTCTGGAAGATGCGCCGCGAGGGGTCCGAGAAGTCCAGCGGGACGAGGATGTCGCCAAAGCCCTTCAAGCCGCCGCTCCCAGCCATGGCGCGCCCGCCGGCAGGGGCCCAGGATAACAGGCGCGCGCCCGCCGCCCGTCCCCCCGCCCCGGGCACGGTCCGGCGCAGGGAGGCGTTCGCGCCGCGTCGGGACCCCGCCTTGCGGCACGGGGCCGGCTAGGCCTCGCGCGCAGGCGCGACGAAGCGGTCGCCGGCGACCACCCGCCGGGCGTTGAGGAAGTCGCGCACGGCCAGGGCGCGCCCGCCTGCGGGGCGCACCTGGAGCACGCGGACGGCGCCCTCCCCGCAGGCCACCACGATCCCCTCGGGGCCCGCCTCCAGAACGACGCCGGGCGTCGTTCCCCCTGGCGGCACGACCGCGGCGACCTCGGACTGCAGCACCAGGAGCGCCAGCGCCGCGTGGCGGACCTTGGGCTGCCAGGCGGTCTGGGCCCCGGGCCAGGAGGTGACCGACCGGATCTGGTCGTGGACGCGCGCCGCGGGTTGGCGCCACTCGATCACCCCGTCCTCCTTGCAAAGGCGCCCCACGTAGGTGGCCTCCGCGTGCTCCTGGGGTACCGGCTCCAGGCGGCCCTCCAGGTAGGCGGGCAGGGCCTCCATCAGCAGTTGCGCGGCGGCTTCGGCCATGCGCCGGGAGAGGTCGTCCGCGGTGTCCCCCGGGCCGATGGGGACCTCCCGGGCCGCGATCACCGGCCCGTGGTCGAGTTCCTCGTCCATCCGGAACAGCGTGACCCCCGTACGCGACTCGCCCGCCCGGATCGCCGCCGCGATCGGGCTGGCGCCGCGGTAGCGCGGCAGCAGGCTGGCGTGCAGGTTGAGGCAACCGCGCGGCGGAAGGGCGAGCAGGTCGGCCCCGAGCTTCTGGCCGAACCCGGCCGTCACCACGACGTCGGGCCGGGCGGCGGCCACCTCGGCGAGCGACGCGCGCCCATTGACGTCGTTGGTCCGGTGCAGGGGGAGTTGCAGGTCGTCGGCGGCCTGGGCGAGCGGCACCTGGCGGGCGCCACGGCCCCGGCCCGCGCGCCGGGGCGGCGGCGTGATGACGAGCCGGGGCGACCAGCGCGCCGCCACCAGCGAGCGCAGGGTCGGGACGGCGAACTCGGGGCTGCCCATGAACACGATGCGCGGCCCCGGCGCCTCGTCCTCGTGGATCTCCGGGGCGTCGAGCGCGCGCACCGCCTGCTCCTCCAGGTCCTCCGCGGTGGCGAGATCCGTGGCCGCCTCGCCCAGTTCGATGTAGATCTCGCCCAGGCCTTCCTGCACGGCGCGCACGCGCCGGAGCTTGATCAGTTCGAGCAGCGCGAGGAAGGCCCCGATCACGTAGGTGCGGTCGCGCGCCGAGCCGAGCAACTCGGTGAAGCGCACCCGCCCCCCCAACCGCACGAGTTCGTCGAAGATGTGCCCGACGAAGTGCGTGATGGGCAGCCGCTCCTTCGGCATGGCTACGAACTCGTCGTCGCCGGTCTCGCGCAGAAGGCGCTGGAAGGCCTCCACGAGCACGAAGAGGTCGACCTCCAGGTCCTCCTCGGCCGGCGGGCCGCCCGCGGCCTTGGGCACCCGGGCCTGGAGGCGCTGCGCCTGGACCTCCGCGCGATCGGCGAGTTCCGCGGCCGCGCCCTTGAAGCGCCGGTACTCCAGAAGTTGGCGGACGAGGTCGAGCCGCGGGTCGATGTCCTCGAGGTCCACCGGCGTGTCGCGCGGCAGCAGCGCGCGGCTCTTGAGCACCAGGAGTTGCGTGGCCATCACGAGGTACTCGCCCGCCCGGTCCACGTCGAGGCGCTCGACCTGGGTGCGGCAGATCTCGAGGAAGCGGTCGGCGATCCGGGCGATGGGGATGTCCTGGACGTCCACCTCCTCCTGGATGACCAGGTGCAGCAGCAGGTCCAGGGGGCCCTGGAACGCCGCCAGATCGACACGCAGGTCCTGCATCGGCGACGGGCTCCGGGGCCTTGGCCGGCGGGCAGAGCGGAGGCGTCCGCGCCGGCCGCGGGCGATGGTACCGCCCGCCCCCCGCGGGCCCGGAGCCGGCCCGCCCCTAACATTCCACGAATCGGCGCCGGAACCCTGGGGTCGAGCGCGCCCCGCAGGACGCCGACCTCTTACCATCGGGCCCCCGGCGCTGGGAGGATGGGCACCTTGCGGGCACGGTCCGGCCAGATCCGACTCTTCGCCATGGATGTGGACGGGACGCTCACGGACGGGTCCCTGCTGATCGGTCCGGACGGCGCCGAGTTCAAGGCCTTCCACTCCCACGATGGCCTGGGCATCAAGTTGCTGCCCCGGGCGGGCATCGTGCCCGCGATCGTGAGCGGGCGTCGCTCACCCGCCACGGACCGGCGGGCCGCGGAGTTGGGGATCGGCGAGGTGCACCAGGCGGTGGACGACAAGCGCGGGTGCCTCGAGGCGCTCGCCCGCCGGCACGGGTTGGCGCTGTCCGAGGTGGCCTTCATGGGCGACGACCTCGGAGACCTCCCCGCCATGCGCGCGGCAGGGTTCTCCGCCGCGCCCGCCGACGCCGCCCCGGAGGTCCGCGCGGCCGCCGACTACGTAGCGCGCCATCCGGGGGGCCGCGGGGCGGTGCGGGACGCCATCGAACACCTGCTGCGCGCCCAGGGGCAGTGGCAGGAGATCCTGGCAGCGCACGAGGCCCGGGAGGAGCACCGGTGAGGGCGCTCGTGCTCTTCCTGACCCTGGCCGCCGGCGGCGTCGCGCTCCTGCTGCATCTGGCCGGCGGGCTGCGGACCACCCCGCGGGCGGGCGTTGCCCCGCCGCGCCCCACGCCCGTGCGTCCCGCCGCGCCGCACCCGCGCATCGCCGAGGGGCACACCCTGCCCGTGCCGACCCTTCCGGTCCACGTGCCCGCGGCCCACGGCGTCATGGTGCCGGCCGAGGCCGAGGTGCTGGCCTGGCAGGACGCTACGACCGGCGAGACCGTCCGGATCCCGTTCTTCTTCCGCTGGCGCTTCACCACGAAGGAAGTGCGGGGCCTGCAGCCCGAGGACGCCGACCGCCAGGGGGCGCTGTGCCTCGAGCCGGTGCTGGAGGTGTTCCGCGAGCCCCTCACGCGGGAGGAAGCGCTCGCCCTGCGGGCCGGCGAGCCCGGCGCCCAGGACGCGCTGCTCAGCCACCGCTTCTCGGCCGACGAAGCGCAGGTCCTCGGCCACCTCGCCCAGCGGCTCGAGCGCCGCACCCCGGGGACGGCGGCCGGCCCCGCGGACGGCGTGCCGGACAGCACGGTGCACCTGCGCGGCCGCGTGCGCGTGCTCGACCTTCAGCGCGGCCTCGAGATCAACGCGCGAGGGCTCACGGTCTACCCGCGCGAAGAACGCGCCGAGGGCGAGGGGCCCGTCGCGGTGCGCCATGCCGCCTTCGTGCTCGACGGCGAGGGCCTCTCCATCGAGCGCGACGCCCGGCGCGGGTGGAGCCGCGTCGAACTGCACCGGCGGGTGGTGTTGCGGCTGCGCGAGCAGGCCCTGGGGGAAGATGGCACGCCGATCCTCACCTTGCCGGCCGACGGGATGCGCCCCTCGCACGTGACGGCCGACGGCCGCACCGTCGTCGTGCATGAGAAGGCCCGGCGTGAGCAACTCCTGCGGCTGCGCTTCACCGACGGTGTGCGCGCCGAGGAGAACGCCGGCGGAAGCCTGGACGCGCGGAACCTGGCCCTGGAGCTGACCCGTCCGGACCACGCCCTGGCGGGCGCCTTGGACGCGGGACAGTGGCGCCTGCGCGAGCTCGTGGCCGACGGCGACGTGCGCGTCGCCTGGCCACCCGCGCGGCGCGGCGTAGCCGGCCTGCGCTCGGCGCGCAGCGAGCGGCTCGTGCACCTGGTGCCGCCCGACGAACCGCCCACCACCACGCTGGAAGGGCGCTCGCTGTTCGTGCTGGAGGGCGACGACCTGTTGGGCGGCCTGGCAGGTGCGTCGGCGTCCCGCATCCGGGTCTCCTGCGAAGACCGCGCGTGGATCGGTCCGGCCGCCCCCGAGGCCGCCGCCGAGCCCTCGCGGGCCCGCCCGCGGCGTCGGCTCATGTTGCGAGGCCGGGCGCGCATCGAACACCACGCGCTCGGGACCGCGCCGGCCGAGGACCTGATCGAGGCCCAGGAGGTCGACTTCCTGGTGGAGGAGGCGCCCGGGACCGACGGCGCGGCACCGCGCACCGTTCCCGTGCGCATCGCCGCCGTCGGAGACGTGCGCCTGGGCGGCACGCGGCTGCGCGGCCGGACCCACCGGATCGTGGTCGAGGGCCTGGACGGCCCCGCGCCCACGGCCCTCATCGAAGGGCCGGAGACGGAGATCTACTTCCTTGCGCTCGGCGGCCGTGAACGGCTTCTGGGCGGCCCGGCCCCGACCGCCGACGACGGCCGCGAGCCCGGTACGCCTCCCCCCGCCCGCTGGCACCTGGAGCGTGTCCTTGCGCAAGGGGCCGTGCGGGTGGACACCAGCCTGGGCGGCCCGACGCTGGGCGCCCCCGTCCGGGTCACCTGCTCGGAGGCGACCTACGAACGGCCGACGGGCCATGCACGCCTCACGGGCGCACCCGGCGCGCCGGTCCGGGTCGTCTCTCTCACGCCGGACGGCCGGGACAACGCGGTGCAGGCCGAGACGATGACCCTGGACCGCCCGCACGGCATCCTCACCGCGCGGGGCGCCGTGCAGGCAGAGATGTACCTGGCGCTCTCCGCCGGAGGCGGCTGGGACGCCGAGCCCCTGCTGCCGCGGACGACCCCCGGCGAAGCCTCCGAACTGGGCGTGCGGACGAGCGCGCGAATCGAGGTGCTGATGGCCCAGGTGCCCAGGGGCGGCGGGCCGGCTCCGGGACGCGAGCAGCGGCTGCGGATCCGCGGCCCCTTGCGCGCCGAACTGCGCGGTCCGCAGGGGACCAGCGACGTCCTGGAAGCGCAGGCGCTCGAGGTTGCGATGGCCCTGGGCCCGCCGGACGCGGGCCCGACGTCGGCATCTGGCGCCAGCGCGCCGTTCGCCCGCGCAACGACCGGACGGGCGACCGCCCGCGGAGGCAGCGCCGCGCCCGCGGCCGGTCCCGCCCGCCGCGTCGAGCTGCGCGCCACGGAAGTGCGCCTGGACCTGGAAGCCGGGGAGGTGGCGGCGCTCCACGCGCGCGGTGGCGCTTCGCTGCGCATGGATCCGGACCTCGTCGAGGGCGACGTCTTGGTCTACGAAGCGCTGGCCCGGCGCGTGCGCGTCGAAGCCAGCGCCGGAGACTGGCGCCGTCGGCCGGCCAGCGTGCGGCTGGGCCCGGCGCCCACCAACTCCGAAGCGATCGCCCAGCGCATGGAACTCACCTTCGGCGAGGGGGGCCCGAGTTCGGTGCGCCTGGCCGTCCCGCCGGGGGACACCGGGCAGTTGGACGTGCGCCTGGCCTCGGCCGACGCGGACGGCAGCCTGGAGTGGTACAGCTTCACGTTCTGGGGCGAGATCGTCGGGCGTCCGGAACGCATCGAGACCGGACGCGTCCGCATCGCCCGCCGCCTGCGCGGCGCCGCGCAGGGCGAGTGGTCAGCGCCCCTGGCGCTGTGGAGCGACGCGAGCTGGGTGGAAGGACAGAACCTCCTCTCGCCCGAAGGCCGCCGGATCGACCGGGCGGTGGCCGAGGGCGAGCGGACCACCGTCCAGACCGGCGAAGCCGGCGACCGCATCTGGGCCTGGGGCCGGCGCTTCGCCTACGAAGCCGCGACGGGGCGCGCGCGCCTTACGGCCGCGCCCGGCGCGGAGGTGACCATCCAGCGCGAGGGCCGGGAGAAGAACCAGACACTCGTGATCGAGATCGACATGCGCAGCGGGGTCCCCGTGTTCATGGACGGCCCGCGGATCCTGTGGGGCCCCCGCTGACCGCCGGCCCCCACGCCCGGGCGGCCGCGGGCCCCGCGCCCGGCAGCCGGTAGACTGGTCCCTCGTGCCCTGCGCTCCGCTTGCGTTCCTCGGCTTCGGTTTCTTCGAACTCCTCGTGGTCGGGGTCGTGGCGCTCGTCATCTACGGCGGCGAGTTGCCCAACGCGATGCGCACGCTGGGCCGTTCCTACGCCCGCTTCCGGCAGGGACTGATGGAGATGTCGCGGCCCGTGCGGGAGGAACTCCAGCGCGTGACCCAACTCCCGGAGCCGCCCCCGACGCGCTACGGCGAGCCGCCGGAGGTCGCCCCGCCCCCGCCCGCAGGCGCCGCCGGGCGACCGAGTGCCATCCGCACGGTGGACGGTCCCGGGTCGGGGCCGGCGGATGCGACGCCCGACGCGGGGGCCGCCGACCGCCCCGCCGCGTCCCCCGGAACTCGCGCTCCCCCCCTCCGGTCCACGAAGCCCCCCGGCCTGGCGGACGAACCCCCGCCGGTCTGATCAACAGGGGCGCGACCTCGCCGCGTCAGGACGCGGTGTCGGCGGACCCGCCGCCGGACTCTCCGGTGGGCGCGCCCTCGAGATCGGCGGTCCCCAGTTCGCCCAGCACGCGCTCTTCGCCGGCGTCGAAGATCGACTCCCAGGAACGGTCGGAGTCCGCGTTGACCACCTTCACGTGGCCGGCGATCAACTGCTGGAGTTGGCCGCCATGCCCCACGAAGAAGAACAGGGCCCCCGGGCAGCACTCGCGCAGGGCGGCGATGCATTCGCGCGAAGGCGGCTCCACCACAGCGAAGGTGTGGGTGGTCCCGAAGCGCCCCAGGGGGAAGACGCGGTACTGGAAGATGGCCGAGGCCGGGATGCTCGCCAGCACGTCCTCGTCCACCTCGAAGCCCTCGAGCGGGATCACGGGCATCTGATAGTGCGTCGCGACCAACTTCATCAGTTCGTACTCGGTCAGGAGGCCCGCGTCGAGCACGATGGTGCTGAACGGCTCGTGGCTTTCGAAGGCCGCCTCCGTGAACTCGTCGGCCTGCTCCGGCGTGAGCACGCCCTGGCCGACCATCGTCTCGCGGAGGCTGCGGCGGTAGTAGCGCTCGTACGGGTCCATGGGCGTCCTTCCGCGGCTCCTATCGACCAGCCCGCCGCGGGGCTGGAGCCCGCCAGGGGCCCCGGCCCGGGGGCCCGCCAGGAGCCCCCC
>JAPKHB010000410.1 GCA_026647295.1 Planctomycetota bacterium
GCGCCGCCAGCGCCCTCAAGCAGGTGTACCGCGACTACGTCGAGGGCCCCGGCGGGGACGACCGCGAGGCCCGTGAGGCGCTGGGCTACCGCCGCTTCGACTACGAGGTGCCCGGGGACATCGCATTCCGGGACTTCCCCTACATGCGCGCCGTCGACGCGGCCGCGCACAAGGAGTGGTTCGGACCCGACGAGGACGACGCCTGGGAACTCGCCGTCAAGGCCCGGGCCGAGACCGAGGAGCACCGGCGGCGCCTGGTGGAGGACCGCTCCTTCCGCGCCGGCGTGGAGGCCCGCGCGCTGCTCGCCCAGGACCAGCACTTCCGCGAGTACAACTACGCCACCCGATGGGCCGACCCGTACCTCATCTGCTACGCCTCGTCCCAGGACCGGATGAGCGAGTTCGACCTCTTGAGCATCGAGGATCCGGCGGAGCGGCGCCGCAAGCTGGACGAGTTGCACCAGCGCCGGCGGCGCTTCGACGCCGTGCTGGACGAGAAGGCCGCGATCTTCACCCAGCTCTACAAGCACTTCCTGGACCGCTACGGCGAGAAGTTGCGGCTCAAGCACCTGATGGACGAGTACGGCGGGCGGCCGGACTACCCCGTCGGCGTGCGCAGCTTCGCCGACGGCCAGCCGCTGATCATCTGGATCTTCGACAGCAAGGCCTCGTTCGACGAGTTCCACACGAAGATCAAGCAGGAGCCGATCCCGCACAACGTGGCGGGCTACTTCAGCCCGCAAACCGGCTACGTGTACCTCTACGACGAGGGCGAGAACCCCGAGAACCGCGTCTTCGAGATCAACAAGAACGTGCACGAGGGCGTGCACCAGCTCGAGCACTGGTTCACCCGGCAGCGCAACAAGTGGCGCAAGCCGCTGCCCGGCCAGGACTTCTTCGGCGAGGGGATCGCGGAGTACGTCGGCTCCGTGCAGATGCAGCCCGACCAAGCCCTCAAGTTCATCGGCGTCAACGTGCCGCGCCTGAAGAACATGCAGCAGGCGAAGAAGCAACTCGATGCCGGCGGGGGGAAGTACCCCATCTTCCCCATCCGCGAACTGACCCGCTTCACCAGCTACGGCGAGGTGCAGGGCTGGGGCGCCACCGAGTGGCGGCTGCACCCCGACCTCGTCTTGAGCCTCTTCTACCAGCAGTCGTGGGCCTTCGTGTACTTCCTCAACGAGTACAAGGACGGGAAGTACCGCGAGCGCTTCCTCACCTTCTTCGACCTCGTGTTGCACCGCGAGACCGGCTTCGGCAAGGGTTCCGAGGCGTTCCGGGAGGCCTTCCGCATCCGCGCGGACGAGGACTGGGAGGACCTGGACGAGGAGTTCCGCGCCTTCGTCACCGACGACCTGATGAAGCGCGACGCCACCCAATACGACTACACTCCGCCCAAGCGCGCTTCGTAGGCTCCCGCGGCCGGGAACGCCCGGCGCCCTGGCTCGTTGACCGGACCGGCCCCGCGTCCCCAGCCCCGCCGGATCCCGCATGCCGTCCGACCCCCGCCGCGCGCCCCTTCCGACCTGGCTGTTCGCCCTGGCCGCCCTCGGGCTCGCGGCGGTCGCGCGCGCCCCGGCGCTCGGGGCGGAGTGGCTCGGCGAGGACCTCTACCTCCTGCGCCGCGCCGAGCCGGTGGCCGAGGGCCTCGACGGCGCGCGGCGCGTGCTGCGCGCCGGCCTTGTCCACGAGCTCAAGGACGGCCGCCGGGTGTCGAGCCTGGTGATGGCCTCGCTGGCGATCGACGGCGCGCGGGCCCGGGACGGGGGCGTCCTCGTGCCGGGGCCCTTCCACGCGACCCAGTTCGGCCTGTACCTGCTGGCGACCCTGCTCCTGTTCGCGCTGCTGCGGCGGCTGGCCCCCCGCGCGCCCCTGCTGGCTGCGGGCGCGGCCTTCCTCTTCGCGATCCACCCGCTGGGCAGCGCGGCCGCGACGGGCCTGGCCGGACGCGGCGCGCTGTTGGCCGTGGTGTTCGCGCTCCTGGCCGGGCTGGCCCGGCTCCACCTCCACCGCTCGGCCCTCCTGATCCCGCTCGTGTGGCTCCCGGGGCTGCTGGCGATGTGGGCACACCCGGGGGCGTTGGGCCTGGGCGTCGCGCTCTGGCTCCTCGGACGCGTGCCGCGGGCCGGCTCGCGCCCCTCGGCCGGCCGCGAGGCTGCGGTCCTCGCGGTCCTGCTGCTCGCGGGGCTGGGGCTGGGGCTGCGGCTGACGGGGGAGGACACGGTTCTTGCGGGCCACCCCGACCAGGGCCTCGCGACCGCGCTCGGGCTCGGGCTGGTCGCGGTGGCGCGCCTTGCGCTCGCCTTCTTCGTGCCCGTCGGCCTGCCGGGGGCCGCCTCCGACGAGGTGCCGGCCACGGGCGTGGCCCTGGCCGGGGCCCCGGCCGTCCTCCTGGTCGTGGCGGCGGGGTTGGGCTTCGTCGCGCTGTTGCGGGGGCTGGGCGGTCGGGCGGGGCCCGGCGCCCTGTGCATGGGGCTCCTGCTTGCGCTGGCGCTGCCCGCGGCCTTGGTCCTTCCGGCCGGCGCGCTCCTGGACCCGCGCGCCGCCCCCCTCGTGTGGCTGCCGCTGTGCGTCGTCCCGCCGGCGTTGGCCGGCGCCGCCCGGCGCGCGATCCCGCGCCGGCGGGAGGGGGCCGTGGCGGTAGCGCTGGGGGGGCTCCTCGCCGGAGCGGCCCTGCTCGGCCTGGCCCGCGCGGAGGGGCGCGCGTGGGGCGACGAGGTCGCCCGCACGCAGCAGGTGCTCGACCAGCAGCCGCGCCACCTGGGCGCCCTGCTGCGCATGGCGCGCCACGAGCGCGCGCTGGCGGAGAGCCTGCGGGAGGAGGCCGCGCGGTTGCGCGCCGACGACCCGCGCCGCCCGGGGCTCACGGAGCGCCGGGCGCTGG
>JAPKHB010000411.1 GCA_026647295.1 Planctomycetota bacterium
TGCAGCCGGGCCGCGGGTACAAACTTTACCTGAGCCGGCCGGATACGTTGATCTATCCGCTCGGCGCTGCCGGTGCGCTGGCGCGAGTTCGCGATCCGGCAGCAACCCGCATGCGCCCATGGAATGGCGAGACTCGCAGATCGTCCGCGTCGTGGACGAGACCCCCCTGGACCGCACCCTCTTCCTGGAGGTGCCGGCGGGCTGCGACCACTGGCTCGACTTCCGCCCGGGGCAGTTCGTGGTGATGAGCGACCCGGAGGCCGCGACCCCGGTGCGCCGGGCCTACTCCTTGAGCAGCGCCCCCCGCGAACACGCGCACCTGTGCATCACGGTCCGCCGCATGGGCGGGTTCGGCTGCGTCCTGCACGGGTTCGGGCCGGGCAAGGGGATCCGGCTCGAGCCCCCCCAGGGGCGCTTCGTTCTCGCCGAGGACGACGCGCCGCTGCTGCTGTGCGCCGGCGGCTCGGGGATCACGCCCTTTCGCTCCTTCGTCGTGCACCTGGCCCGCCAGGGGCGCCGGGCGCCGGTGGGCCTCCTGCAGAGCGCCCAGCAGCCCGAGGAACTCCTCTTCCACCCCCTGTTCGAGGCGCTCACGCGGGAAGCGCCCTGGCTCGCCTACGAACCCACGGTGACCCGGGCCGCGCCCGAACACCCCTGGCCGGGCCGCCGCGGCCGCATCGACGCCGATCGGATCCGGGCCCGCCTGGGCGACCCCGCGGCGACCTGGTTCTACGCCTGCGGCCCGGGCGCCTTCGTGCGCGAGATGCTCGAACTCGCCGCGGCGTTGGGCGTCCCCCGCGAGCGTTGCCGCAAGGAGCAGTGGGGGTGATCGACCCGCCCCGCCCCCCCGCGGCGAAGGCCCCATGACCCTGGCCATCCACGGCAGCACCTGGGCCCTCGTCCTCCTCCTCTTCGAGGTGGGGATGGTGGTCTTCGTGCTCTACCGCAAGCGCGAGCCGTCGGCGGCGCTGGGCTGGTCGCTGGCCGTGCTCCTGCTCCCGGTCCTGGGGGCCCTGCTCTTCCTCGCGGTCGGCCTCAACGAGTTCCCGCGCCGACTGCGCCGCAAGATGGCCCACCGCGAGGAGTTCGTTCCGCGGGCCCCGGGCCCTTCCGAGGGGCTGGCCGGCACGCCCGAGGGCCACCCCCTCGAGCCCGCCGTGCGCATCGCGATGGCGCTGGGCGAGCCCCCGCCCCGGGCGGGCAACGCCGTCGAACTGCTCCCCGACGGCGCGGAGGCCTTCGAGCGGATGTTCGCGGCCATCGAGGCCGCCCGCCACCACATCCACATCGAGATGTACATCTTCCGCCAGGACCGCCTGGGCGCGCGCCTGTTGGACCTCCTCATGCGCAAGGCCCGCGCGGGGGTGGAGGTCCGCCTGCTCCTGGACTACGTCGGGACGCTGGCCCGCTGGAAGCTGATCCGCAAGCTGCGGGGCGCCGGCGGCAAGGGGTCGGTGTTCCTCCCGCTGGTGCCCTTCGGCAAGCGCTTCGCCCCCAACCTGCGCAACCACCGCAAGATCGTGGTCTGCGACGGCCGGATCGGCTTCTTCGGGGGCCTCAACGTGGGCGAGGAGTACCTCGGCCGGCGGCGCAAGCAGGCCTGGTGCGACATGCACGTCGGCGTGCGCGGGCCGGCCGTGGCGGACCTCCAGCGCATCTTCGCGGAAGACTGGGACTTCGCCGAGGGCGAGCGCCTGGAAGGGCCCGCGTACTTCCCCGCCCCGCGTGCCGAGGGCGACGAGGTGGTCCAGATCCTCGCTGGCGGGCCCGACCGGGCGATCAACCCGATCCGGCAGACGTTGCTGTGGGCGATCACCCACGCGGAGCGTCGCCTGTGGATCGCCTCGCCGTACCTGGTGCCCGACCCGGCGATCCGCGACGCCCTGCGCACCGCCGCGCTGGCCGGCGTGGAGGTGCTGCTCCTCACCCAGGGCCTGCCGCCGGACAACTGGCTCGCCTACCTGGCCGGGGCCTTCTTCTACCCCGACCTGATCGAGGCCGGCGTGCGCATCTTCGAGTTCACGCCGGGGATGATGCACGCCAAGATGCTGCTCTCCGACGACCGCGGCGTGGCCATCGGCTCGGCCAACCTGGACTACCGCAGCCTGCACCTGAACTTCGAACTGGTGGGCGTGTTCACGCGCGGCACGACGGCCGAGGGCGTGGAGCAACGCTTCCAGGGCCTGTGCGCCCAGGGGACCGAGGTCACGCTGGAGCGGCTGCGCGAGCGCGGCACGATGCACCGCCTCGGCACCGGCATCGCGCGCCTCCTGGCGCCCCTCCTCTGACCCGGCGCGTATGCGGGCAGGGGTAGGAGGTACGGACGTGCGGCGCACCGGGAGGGGGCGCCGATGGCATGGGAAGGTCGCCCGATCCCACAATCGGAGGGAAGGCTCCCGCGCCGGGTCGGCAAGGCCGGCACGCTCCCGCGGGTCGACGAGGGGCAGGGCAGGGCCGGTCGCAAGCGCCTCGAATGATGCACCGGAGGCTGGCTCCGTATGGTCAATCGAGCGGATGCGCGGCCTCACGCCGGGCGCGCGCGCGAAAGCGCCGCGTGACCGACGCACAGCCCCAGCCCGAGCAGCACCGCGACCTGGCCGGCCGCCGTCGGCCCCGCCGCGGTGGAGACGAGCCCGAAGGTGTGGGCCAGCGCGCCGCCGACGAGCAGCCCCACGACGGTGACGAACGCGTCGCCGTTGCCTTCGCCCGCCATCACCACCTGGCGCACGGGGCACCCGCCGGCGAGCGCACCGGCCAGGCCGACGAGCCCGAGCCCGAGCGCGTTCCACAGGGCGTCCGTGTGCGCGGCCGGCTGGCCGGAAAAGCCCGGGTGGAAGAACCCGGCGGCGGCGGCGACCCCCGCGTA
>JAPKHB010000412.1 GCA_026647295.1 Planctomycetota bacterium
CTGGGCGCCCGGGCCGAGGCCCGCGAGGTGCTGCGCGCCGTGGCCGAGGCCCGGGGCGCGCGGGATTTCCACAAGCGCTCCGCCCAGCACGAGCTGGCGCGGTTGGCCGAGTAGCAGGGCGCGGGGGCGAAAGGGCCATGGACCGGGCGCAGGAGGTATCGATCACCCGCCTGGTGCTGCCGGGCGACACCAACGGCTTTGGCAGCCTCTTCGGTGGCGTCGCCTTGAGCCTGATGGACGAGGTGGCCGCCATCCTGGCCACGCGCGTGGCGCGCGGCCCGGTGGTGACGGCGCACATCGACTCGGTGGACTTCCGCGCCCCGATCTGGGAGGGGGAGGCCGTGATCGTGAGCGCGCGCCTGCTCAAGGTGGGCCGCACCTCGCTGCGCATCGCCGTGGACACGGTGGGAGAGGCGCTGGAGACCGGCGAGCGCCGCCACTCGACCACGGCCGAGTTCGTCTTCGTGGCCATCGACCAGGACGGCCGCCCCCGCCCCGTCCCACCCTCCGACGCTACGCCGGCCGGGTGAGCCAGAGGCCCGCGCAGGCGGCGGGAACGCCCAGCCCGACGTTGAGTGCGAGCATCAGCGCGGCGCGCCCCGGGGCGCCCGCCTCGAGGAACCGGGCGACTTCGAGCCCGAGCGCCGAGAAGGTCGTGAAGCCTCCCAGCACGCCCGCCATCCAGAACACGCGTGCGCCACTTCCGCCCGGCTCGCCAGCCCCACCCCAGGCCCCGGCCAGCATCCCGATCGCAAGGCAGCCGGCCACGTTCACCAGCAGCGTGGCCCACGGGAGCGCGGCCCCCGGCAGGGCCGCCTCGACGCCGCGCCCCACGCCGTAGCGCGCCACGGAGCCGAGCAAGCCGCCGAGCCCGACCCAGAGCAGGTGGAGCATGGGGCGCCTCCGAGGACCGGCCGCCGCCGGCGTCCCCATCATGGACGCGGAGGTCCCCAGGGCCAGGATCGGGTCCACAGGCGACGCCGACGTCCATGGCGACGGTCGGGGTGGTTACGCAGCCGCCTTGCCGCAGCGCTTGCGGGATTCGCGGCGGGCATCCGCGCGGTAGGGGCCCGACCGGGGCCGGACCGGGGGGGGCTGCGCGGGGTCACCGCGTGCGCTCCGGGACCTCCCAGCGCGCGAGCGTGTGCCAGACCAGCGTCATGCCGTATGCGTCCTCGTCCAGCACCCTGAACGCCACGAGGACGTCGTGCCTGTGCTCCAGGATCGAGCGCAGCACGTAGGTGTGACCCACCACGGCCTTGACCCGCCTCTCGCCGGGCAGGTCAGCCAGGAAGGGCGAGGGCCGGGTGCCCGCCGGGCGCTCGGTGAAGAGCAGGTGCCAACGCCCCGCCTCCACTTCGCCCAGGCCGGGCGGGGCCGAGCGTGCTTCGCCTCGCACGTCCTCCAGGGCGACGTCGCCCAGGTCCAGCAGCCGACCGTCGTTTCCGCCGGAGAAGCCGCTGGAGAACCATCCGGCCTGGAGCTCGAGGTCGGGCTCCTCGTTGTAGGAGTTGCTCCGGGTCACGAAGGACCAGTAGGCGCCCCCGCCGCGCGGCTCGACGAGCGTGTCGAACCTTCCCCGGGTCAGGATGCGCGCGAGCCCGGTCCCCGGGCGGGCGAGGAACGCGGCATGGCGCTCCTTCCAGGCGTGGGCCGGCACGAGGAGGCGTTCCCCGGCCACCAGGCGCAGGGCCCGGGCCAGGCCCTCGAGATCCTCCACGGTCGCGGCCGACAGTTCCCGGACGATCGCCGCGTTGGGAAGGGGGGCCCGCAGCCGCTCCACCTCCGCGGTGAGCTCGCGCACCTGCGCATGGGCGGCCGCGAGGTCGTCGCGCAGCGCCTTCAGGGCGGCGTCGGGGACCGGGCGGGGGGCCTGCGTCGGGCCGTGGGTGGAGGCCGGCCCACTGCCGGGGGGTTGGGCGCCGGCCTTCACGTCCGGCTCCTGCGGAGCGCGCGCGGCGAGTTCGGGGCCTGCGGCGGCGGGTCGCGCAGGGTCCCGTTGGGCTTCGCGCCCCGACCTGACCGCCTCCCCCGGCGAGCCGCCCGGTTCCACCAGGACCAGGGTGCCGAACGCGCCGGCCGCGGCGGCCCCCAGCGCGATTCCCAAGACTCGCCAGTCCATCGCCAGACCTCCAGTGCCAAACCGCGGGATCCTAGCAACTTCGCCCGCCCCTGGGTGCGGCCCCCTCGCCGGCTGGCGGGCGACCCGGGCGCGTCCCCCGAGCGTGCTAGGCTCCCCGCGATGTCGCAGGACAAGCCCCCGTGCCGCCTGCCCCAGGAGCCGCGCGGCGAAGCGGGCGCGGCGGCCGAGACCGGCGCGCTGGTCGCCCTGCGCATCCCGCAGGCGCTGGTGGACCGCGCCGAACGCCTGCGCGTGGACCTGGGCGCGCGCAGCCGCTCGCGCGTGTTCCGCGAGGCCCTCTGGCTCGGCATCCAGGCCATGGAGCGCGGCGAACTCCGTCGATAGCCGTACGGAGCCTGGCTCCGGTGCATCATTCGAGCGTCGTGAGGCCTGGGGACGCCGGCTGGATCCGCACTTCGCGCCCGCCCGCATGGCAGGGGGTGCTGCGCACGGGCGGCCGGAGCTGCCCGGCGCCAGGGGCGAGTTGTGACGCTTGGTCGACCTTGCTGCTGGGCGGGGCGATCTGCCCCTCGCTCCGCGCTGCCGCGCGGATTGTGCAAGGTCGGCACGCTCACGCGTGCCTGTCTTGGCAAAGGGGGTGCTGCGCAAAGGCGGCCGGAGCTCCCCGGCGCAAGCAACGAGGATTGCCCTCGCTCATCGCCACTCCGCGAGCGGGACCGTGTGCCCCTCGCTCCGCGCTGCCGCGCGGATTGTGCAAGGTCGGCACGCTGGCGC
>JAPKHB010000413.1 GCA_026647295.1 Planctomycetota bacterium
CTGGCCCTGATGCAGGCGGCCCTCGAGGCCCGGGGCCTGAAGCCCGCGGCGGCCGGGCTGGAGTACCTCTGCCTCAACCCGGTCGAGTTGCCCGAGGCCAAGGGAGCCGAGGTCCTCGCCCTGGTGGACGCCCTGGAACAGGACGACGACGTACAGCGGGTGTTCCACTCCCTCGGGTAGGGAGGCCACGCCCGTCGCGGTCCCGCGGTCCGCCGCGCGGGCCACCGGGGCCTCGTCTCCGGGTCCCGGGCCCGAGCCCTCGGCGGGCCCCCCGGCCGCCCGGCACGTCAGCGGCCCGGGCTCCGACCCCTTGGGACGCGTGTGCCCGCGGCCGCCGGGGGCGCGCCGGACCCCTCCCCCCAGTCAAGTGGGCGGCCTGACCGGCAGGTTCGTTACCGTAGCGCCCGTCAGGGAGGGCCCGAAGGGGCCGGCCCGGTCCCCGGGGGGGGAGCCGGTCGGCCCCGGTCCGCCTCCCCGGAGGGCCAGGCATGTTCCGCAAGCTCCTGCCGCGCAAGAGCGTGTTCTTCACGTACATGGAGCAGTCGGCGGCCAAGGCCGTCGAGATCGCGGAGGCCTTCCGCGAACTGGTGCGGGCGCCCCGGGAGGCGCCGGCCCGCGTGGAGGGGATCCGGGACCTCGAGCACACCGCCGACGAGCACCTCCACCACATCCTCCAGGAACTCCAGCGCAGCTTCATCACCCCTCTGGACCGCAACGAGATCAGCACGATCTGCCGGCGCCTGGACGACATCATCGACCTGGTGGAGGGCGCCGCCCAGCGCATGCTCCACTACGAACTGCTGGAGTCGCCGCCCCCGCTCGAGCGGCTCGTCGAGATCCTCCTCGAACTCGTGAAGATCGTCCAGCAGGCCATCGGCCACCTCTCCGACCTCAAGCACGCCGACGAACTGCGCATGCTCCTCGTGAAGATCCACACGCTGGAGAACCAAGCCGACGGGATCCTGCGCCCGGCCATCGGCAACCTGTTCCGCATCCACGTCGACGCCCGGGACATCATCAAGTGGAAGGAGGTCTACGAGCACCTCGAACAGGCCACGGACCGCTGCGAGGACGTGGCGGACCAGATCGACAACATCCTTCTCGAGTACGCCTAGCCCGCGGCGGTCGCAGGAGGTCTCGCGATGCTGACGATGGTCATCGTAATCGTGGCCCTGGCCCTGATCTTCGACTTCATCAACGGCATGAACGACGCGGCGAACGCGATCGCGACCGTCGTGAGCACGCGCGTCCTCACCCCCAAGCAGGCCGTGGCCTGGGCGGCGTTCTGGAACGCCGCGGCGATGGTCTTCGTGGGCACGGCGGTGGCCAAGACCATCTCGAGCGTGGTCCCGGCCGCGCAGCAGGACCTGGTGCTCGTGATGGCCGGCCTGATCGGCGCGATCGTGTGGGCGCACGGCTGCACACACCTCGGCCTGCCCATCAGCGTGAGCCACTCGCTGATCGGCGGCCTCGTCGGCGCCGGCTGGGCCGCGCGCGGCGCCGACGCTATCAACATGCCCAAGCTCGAGCCCACCCTCTGGTTCATCTTCCTGGCGCCCCTGATCGGCATGGTCGTCGGCATGATCCTGATGACCACCGTGTTCTGGATCTTCGCCAACACGATGCGGTCCAAGGCCGACCGCGTCTTTCGCGCCGGCCAGATCCTCTCGTCCGCCTGCTTCGGGCTCGGCCACGGAAGCAACGACGCCCAGAAGATCATGGGCATCATCACCGTCGCGCTCGTGGCCGGCGGCGTGCAGGCTGCGCCGGCGCCGGGCCAGGCGCCGGAGGTCCAGCTCTGGGTCATCGTCGCGGCGCACACCGCCATCGGCCTGGGCACGCTGCTCGGCGGGTGGCGTGTGATCCGCACCATGGGCTCCAAGCTCACCAAGCTGCGCAGCGAGCAGGGCTTCTGCGCCGAGATGGGGGGCAGCCTGGTGCTGCTCCTCACCGCCCAGACGGGGATCCCGGTCAGCACGACGCACTCCATCACGGGCGCGATCATGGGCACGGGGATCGTGAAGCGCATGCGGGCCGTGCGCTGGGACACGGCCCGGCGCATCGTGTGGGCGTGGGTGCTCACGATCCCGCTGGCCGCCCTGATGGGCGCCGCCTCCTACTGGCTGCTGCACCTGATGGGCCTCGACCACTTCTCCTAGGCCCTGCCCGGGGCAGCAAGCGGCGTGCCCATGGGCGGGCCGACGGTCCCCTTCCGCACCTGCGCCCGGACTTGGGGCTCCGGGCGACGCACGGCGATACTGGCGCGGCGAGCCACCCAAGGGGGCCGGGTGTCCAGGCCCCCGGGTTCGCATTCGCGGCCCGACGTCGGGCCGCCCAAGGAGGTTTCGATGCGTACGCGATGGATCCCGGTCGTGGTCGGCGCCGTGGCGCTCTTGGCGTGGGTGGGCCCGCGCGCCTTCAGCGAAGACGAGGAGGGCGGCAAGGAGCCCAGCATGGAGGAGGTGATGGAGCAGCTCGCCACGCCCGGCGAGATGCACGCCTGGCTCGCGCAGTCCGAGGGCGAGTGGGACATCGCCACCGAGATGTCCTGCCCGGACGGGACGATGTCGAAGGAGAAGGGCACCGCCACCATCCGCATGGTCCTGGGCGGGCGCTTCCAGGAGCAGATCCTCAAGGGGACGTTCCAGGGCAAGCCCTTCGAGGGGCGCGGCCTCACCGGGTATGACAACTTGAGCCAGACCTTCCAGAACTACTGGTTCGACACGATGGGGACCGCCCCCAGCGTGGCCACCGGCCAGCGTTCCGAGGACGGCCGCACGCTCACCTTCACCGGATCCTGGCCCATGCCCGGCGGCGCGATGCCCTTCCGCTTCATCCTCAACTTCGAG
>JAPKHB010000414.1 GCA_026647295.1 Planctomycetota bacterium
GGCTCCTCGGCCATCAGCGCCCGGCGGAGCGCAAGTTCGGCCGCGGCGATCCGGCTCTTGGCGGTCCCGACGGGAATCCCCGCCACCTGCGCGGCCTCCGCGAGCGAGAGCCCCTGGAGGCGCACCAGGACGAAGAGCAACCGCAGGCGCGGGGAGAGGCCGGCCAGCGCGCGCTCCACCTGGCGGGCCGCCTCGCGGCGCGCGAGCCGTTCGGGCGGCGCCGGCCCCGAAGCGGCCTCGCGCGCCTCCCGCTCGGCCAGCGCGCGCAGGCCTTCGCGCCGCGTGCGCCGGCGGGCCGCGGCGTGCCACCACAGCCGCCGCGCGATCAGGTACAGCCAGGTGAGCACCCGCGCCCGGGGCTCCCAGCGCGACGCCGCGCGCCACGCGCGCAGGAAGGTCTCCTGGGTGAGGTCCTCGGCCAGCCCGCGGTCCTGCGCGAGCCGGTAGAGGAACCCCATGATCGAGTTCCCGTGCCGGTCATAGAGCGTGGCGAAGGCCTCGCGGTCTCCGCGGGCGACGCGTCCCATCAGTTCCAGGTCCCCGGCGGGGTCCGGATCCGGGTCGGGGGGCGTCACCCGCGGGGATTGAACCCCCCGGGCGGACCCGGGTTCGGAGGCGGGGGGCCGGGGCTCGCGCAGCGGGTCGCTCACGGGGGTGCGGTCCGGCGGGGCGGGCGTGGCCGGGCCGCCCCCGTCCGCCCGCGGCGCCCGGGGCCGCGCGGCCGGCGGCCTCACCGCTGGTGGATGGGCAGGTGGTCGAGCGGGAACTGGAGCAGGAGGAGGGCGACGGCGGTCGCAAAGGCGTGGGTGTCGTCCACGTTGCTCACCCACCAGGACTCCGGGGGCGCGCCCGCCTCCGGTCGCCCGGTGCGCTGGGTGGTCAGCAGGTCGTCGCGCACGCGGCTGTACCACGCGCGCCAGAGCTCGGGGCGGGAGGCGCCGATCTGGTACATGGCCTGCATGGCGTAGTAGTTGCCGTAGTAGTAGAAGTAGTGCTCCGCCCCGGGGTTTCCGTTCCACACGACCTGGTACTGCTCGTCCATGTAGCGCACCGAACGGTGGATGCTGGGGGGCACGGGCTTGTCGATCCCGTGCTGGCGGATGTGTTCGCGCATGCTGCGGTCGTCGTACAGGCCCGCCTGGAACAGGGTGGTGAGCCCCGCCGCGCACAGGCTGAACGAGTCGCGGTTGTAGGTCTGGTCCTGGGGCTGGTACCAGAAGGCCCCGGGGCTGCCCCGGGACCGGTCTTCGGTGGTGATGGCGCTCTCGATCACGTAGCGCAGCGCCCGGTCGATCGTGGCCTGGGGCACCTTCATGCCCACGTTGCGGGCGGCCCGCAGCGCGACCACCTGGCAGACCGTGACGCTCAAGTCCGAGTCGTTGGTGAGCGGGACGTAGCGCCAGCCCCCGGTGGCGTTCTGGGCCTTGACGGTCAGTTCCACCGCCTTCTGGAGCTTCTTGCGCACGTCTTCGCGGCGCGAGACGCCGTACACCTCCGCCAGGGCCAGCGTGGCGAAGGCGTGGCTGTACATGCGGGTGTGGTGGGCCGAGACGTAGCCCGAGGGCTGGACCTGGGCGAGGAGGAAGTCCACGGCCCGGTCCAGGGCCTCGCCCTTGGGCCCGCGGCCGGGCAGGTGCCCCCCGGCCAGGAGCGCGAGCGAGGCCAGCGCCGTCACGCCCACGTGCGGCACCCGCACCCCGCCCTCGAAGGGCCGGTAGGTCTCGTTGATCTTCTTGCCGGCGTCGCTGGTCCAGGAGCCGTCGGCGTTCTGCGTGCGGAGCAGGAAGCGCGTCCCGCGCTCGATGGCCTCGCGGGCCTCCGGCGTGATCAGCGCGCCCAGCCCGCCGTCGCCCCGCGCCGGGCCCGACGCGCCCAGCGCAAGGACCAGCGCGCCCACGGCGGCCAGCGGCGGCAGGAGGATCATGGCGCGGCGCATGCTCCGACTGTAGCACCCCCGGGGCGCCTTGCCGGGGCGCCGCCGCAAGGCCCGCGGCCCCTGCGGGCCGGCGTCCGCCGCGCGCGTCAGCGCCCGTCGTCCTGGGGGCCGCGAAACAGGCTCGCCCCCCGGTGGCCGTAGACCACCACCGTCCCGTGGCCCTCGACCAGCGTCGGGATCCAGTTGGCCCGCACGAGGCCCTCGGGCTCGATCTCCTGCTCGATCCGGCCGGTGGCCGCGTCGAGCACCCGCACGCGCACGTCCTGGTTGCTGTCCGCGCCCATGTGGCTGGTGAGCAGCAGCAGCCGCCCGTCGCGCGCCAACAAGGTGACCCGGCTGGGGTTGCCCGAGCCGCGCGCGTCCGGGGAGCGCACGGGAGCCTCCCAGAGCAGTTTCCCGGTGCGCACGTCAAAGGCCAGCACGGAGGGCGCGGGCGAGGCGACCCACGGGAAGAAGACGATCCGGTCCCCGTCGAGCAGGAGCGGGGTCTGCGGATAGGGCGCCGCGCGCAGGCTCTCGCCCAGGAAGATCCGCGTCTGGCCGACCAGGCGGCCGTCGGCGGCGTCGAGCAGCCACAGGTCGCCGCCGGGCTGCAGGGCCACCACCCGGTCGCCCTGGGCGGCGAGCGTGCACGAGCCCGCGCCCTCCAGCGAGCGCTGCCAGCGCAGCGCGCCGCGCCGAAGGTCGTAGCCCGTGACCAGCGTGCCGCGGCCGTCCAGCGTGCGCCCCGCGAGCACCACCAGCGGGCCGGCGTCGAGCGGTTCGCCGTCCTTGAGGAAGGGCAGCGGGATCTCGTAGCGCTGGGCCCCCGAGAAGCCGTCCAGGCCCAGGAGCGTGCTGCGCGCGCCGCCGCGGCGGTCGAAGAGGACGCGTTCGACCACGAGCAGGTCGCCCACCGGGACGAGGCCGC
>JAPKHB010000415.1 GCA_026647295.1 Planctomycetota bacterium
AGACCTCGTCGAACGTCTGCTCCGCCTGATCCGACGAGTACTTCTGGAGGAAGAGGTACGCCCAGTTCACGCCCGCCCGGGTCAGCTGCGGCGCCATGTTCTGGATCTCGCGGTAGGCGTCGTTGGCGAGCTCGAACTCGCCGAGCACGCGCGACGCCTCGGCCAGCTCGTAGAGCGCGTGCGGATCGTCGAGGTCGAGCTGCTTGGCGTCGTACTCGTCGATCGTCCGCTTCCACAGCGCCTTCGCCGCGGCGACCTGCCCGGTGTCGTCGAGCGTCTGCGCCAGGAGCCGGCGCGCGGCCCGGTTCGCCGGATCCTTCTGCACGATCGGCTCGACCAGCGCCTTCGCCTCGGCGTAGCGACCCACGACGCGCAGGACCTCGGCGAGCGCGATCGCGCCGGCGGCGGCATTCCCGTACCGCGCATCGCTGATGCACCGCCGGCCGGCGCGCTGCCGCAGGCGGGCGGTGCGCCGAGGAGCCCGCTTGTCTTCCCTGATTGCTGATTCTCGTCCCCTCGCGCTGCTCGCGCTGGCCGACGGGACGGTCTTCCGCGGCCGTTCGATCGGCGCCGCAGCGTCCGCGGTCGGCGAGGTCGTGTTCAACACGGCGATGACGGGCTACCAGGAGATCGCCACCGACCCCTCCTACTGCGGGCAGATCGTGTGCATGACCTACCCGCACATCGGCAACTACGGCGTGAACGCCGCCGACCCCGAGGCCGCGCGCCCCTGGATCGAAGGCCTGGTCGTGCGGGCGTTGAGCCCGACGGCCAGCAGCCACCGGGCCGAGCAGCGGCTCGAGGAGTGGTTCGCCGCGACCGGCGTCGTGGGGATCACGGGCGTCGACACGCGCCGCCTCACGCGCCGCCTGCGCACAGAGGGCGCGGTCAACGGCGTCTTGAGCAGCCGCGACCCGGACCCGGCGCGGCTGCGCGAGAAGGCGGTGGCGCTCCCGTCCATGGCCGGCCTGGACCTGGCCCGCCACGTCACCTGCGAGCGCCCCTACGAGTGGACCGAGGGCTGGCCCGCGGACGTCGGCGCCCCGGGCCGGGCGCCCCCCGCCCGCCCGCTGCGCGTCGTGGCCCTTGACTTCGGCATCAAGCGCAACATCCTGCGCGCGCTGGTCGCCTTCGGCTTTGCGCCCACCGTGGTGCCGGCGACGACCCCCCCGGAGGCCATCCTGGCCCTCGAGCCCGACGGGGTCTTCGTCTCCAACGGGCCGGGCGACCCGGCCGCGGTCACCTACGGCGTCGCCACGCTGCGCGCGCTGCTCGGCAAGGTGCCGATCTTCGGCATCTGCCTCGGGCACCAGCTCCTCGCGCTGGCCGCGGGCGGGCGCACCTGGAAGCTCAAGTTCGGCCACCGCGGGGCGAACCACCCCGTGCTGGACCACGCCACGGGGCGCGTGGAGATCACCAGCCAGAACCACGGCTTCGCGGTGGATCCGGCGAGCCTCGAGGGCACGGGCTTCGTCGCCACCCACACGAACCTCAACGACATGACCAACGCGGGCATCGCCTGCAACGAACGGCGGGCCTTCGCCGTCCAGTACCACCCGGAGGCCGCACCGGGCCCCCACGACGCGCAGCACCTCTTCGGGCGGTTCCGCCGGCTGGTCGAGGGCGAGCCCGCGACCGCGCTCACCCGTTGACGTCGTGCCGGTTGATCAGGCTGGCCACGTAGCCGGCGCCGAATCCGTTGTCCACGTTCACGACGGTGACGTTGGGCGCGCAGGCGTTGAGCATGGCGAGGAGGGTGGCCAGGCCCTGGTAGTGGACCCCGTAGCCCACGCTGGTGGGAACGGCGATCACGGGCACCGGGACCAGCCCGCCCACGACGCTGGCCAGCGCCCCCTCCATGCCGGCCGCCACCACGACCACGCGCGCCTCGCGCAGGCGCCCGACCTCGGAGAGCAGGCGGTGCACGCCCGCGACGCCCACGTCGTGGAGCACCTCGGGCGCCTGGCCCATCACCTCGCAGGTGACGCGCGCCTCCTCGGCCACGGGCAGGTCGCCCGTCCCCGCGGTCACGATCAGGATCCCGGGCCGCGGCTCCCCCGGCGCGTCCCGCACCACGGTCACGGCGCGCGCGCGGGGGTGGTGGCGGGCGTCGGGCAGCGCGGCGAGCAGGGCCGCGGCCCGGGCGTCGTCCACGCGCGTGACCAGGAGGCGGGGGCTGCGCGAGAGCACCTCGGCCGCGATGGCGGGCAGGTCGGCCGGCTCCTTGGTGGCCCCGAACACCACCTCGGGGAAGCCGCAGCGCAGGGCCCGGTGGTGGTCGATGCGCACGCCCGGGACCGGCGCGTCCCCGGGCGCCCCGGGCAGCACCGCCGCCAGGGCGCGGGCGGCCTTGGCCACGTCGACGGTGCCCTCGCGCACCGCCTCCAGCAGCGCGCGGACGGCCTTGGGGTCCATGCCGGGCCCTCCCGGACGGCGCGGGGCCCCGAGGCCCGCCGCGCGCCCAAAGAGGACGCTACCACGCGCGGCGTGTGAGACTCTGCGGCGCCGTGACCCCGCCCGCCACTACATGAACACACAAAAGTGCAGGGTTCTTTTTTAAAAGGTATGTGATAGTCTGTTCTATTGACCAGTCATAAAGATAGGCATTGGTGATTTCGATCTCTATCTTGTATTCACGCAATACAGAGGATATGACGTGCCAACCTAACCGGGAAAGCGCTTTGGAAAGCTCATAGACATAGACGTTAATACCTCCCCGTTCTTTTCCTTCGCTGGACGCGAGCGGACATTCGTGGACAGATACCATCGCGACACGCTTGTTCATGATGTTATTGTACCTG
>JAPKHB010000416.1 GCA_026647295.1 Planctomycetota bacterium
GCCTCCGACAGATCGAATTGGCGCGTTTTCACGTATCCACCGAATGCGCGCGCGGGCTTCGGGCCTTATCCCGAGCCGATCGAATTGCTCCTCTAGCGCCTTGTCATCCAACATAGCGGTATCCATCGGTACCTATCGACGCCGCAACCTTCATTTCTTATTTCCTAGACAATGGGGCTTTTGCTGGACGTGGTTGATTTGTAGTTGTGTTAGCGATTCTGTTTTCCGGCTTGGGTCATGCTCTGGAGCCAACATGCGAAATTTGTCACGGGCGGCCAGCGCCCAGCGCGGGCCCGACCTCGGGAACCGGCGCGTCGTGATGCTGGTGCTGGGCGCCGTGGTCTTCGGGGCCGTGATCCTGCAGTTTTCGACCGGGTCACGCGGGGGCCGCACGCCCCCGTCCGCAGGGGAGCCCGTCCTCCCCCCTCCCCGGCCGGAGCCCGGGGACGCGGCGGCGGGTGGGGGCCGGCCGCGGTTCGGATCTCCCCCGCCCGCGGCCCGGACCGCCCCGGCGGAGCAGTTCACCTTCGCGCTGGAGGCGGGCGGCCCGGCGCCGCTACGGGTCACGGTGCCCTCCGCCGTCGCCCTCATCCAAGGCGCCGAGGGGGCCGAAGCGCGCCGGCTGCGAGCCGCCGCGCTCCGCGGACTGCTCGATGCCGCGCGGGCCGGCCTGCCGGGCCCGGCGCTGGAGGGCGCCGAGTGGCTGCTGGGCGACGCCGACGCGCTCGACGCGACCCTGCTCGGCGGGCTGGCGGAGGCGGCGCTGGCCGCCCTCGCGCAGGACGACGCGGTGTTCGGGGCCTTGCGCGTGCTCGCGCGGATCCCCGCCGCGGACGGGCTGCTGCTGCGGGCCGCGCTGGACCGGGTGATCCTGGACGAGCACCGGCCGCTCGCCGTGCGGGTTGAGGCGGCGCGCGCGCGCCCGTCCGAGGGCCGCCCCGAGGCGCTGGCGGCGCTCGCCGCCGATCCGTCCGTGCACCCCGCGTTGCGCGAGGCCCTGGCGGGCCGCTGACGGATCAGGGCGCGCCGACCCGGCGGTAGTGCCCGGAGCCCATCCGCGCCGCCTCGTACAGCAGCCGGCTGTCCTTGTCGCCGAGGACCAGCGCGTGCACCACGGTGCGCGCCGGGTCCAGGCGCTCCAGGCGCTCGGCCACGACGCCGGGCGGCAGCGCCGCCATGTTGTCCTGGCCGTCGCTCACGATCACCAGGGCGACCGGCGTGAGGAAGGGCTCGCGGGCCTCCGCCTTCTCGCGCACGCGCCGGTCGAGCAGGGCCAGGCCGGCGTTGAGCGGCGTGAGCACGTCGGTGCGCCGGCCGGGCGCCACGCCGCGCACGAAACGCCGCAGGTCCTCCTTGTTGCGCGGCGTGGCGGGCACGAACGCGCCCTCGCGCCAGTAGGTCACCGTCTCGCTGAAGAAGAGGGCGCCGACGTGCACGTCGGACGCCAGCAGGTCGACGGCGTCGGCGAGCCGCTGGCGCACGCGTTCGACCCCGCCCGGGCCCACCGAGCCGCTCACGTCCACCACGAAGACGATGTCCTTGGCCGTGAGCGCGAGGCCGAGGAAGCGCGGGTGCAGGCCGCGGGGGGTGTGGGGCGGGGGCTCCTCGACGGGGCCCTGCGGGGCCACCGTGCCCCCGTCGGGCGCGGGCGCGTGGGCCTTGGCCGCCTCCCACCAGGCGCGCCAGGCCTTGGCGTCGTAGCCCAGCGCCTCGCCGCTGATCGCCTCGAGCGCCTCGGCGGCCGCCGCGCGCAGCATGGGCGAGCGCTCGCCGAGCGCCTCGAGGAGCAGGGGCACCGCGTCCCGGCGCCGGCGGTCGCCGAGGAGGAGCAGCAACTCGGCCCGGAAGGACTCGCTCTGCTCCTCGGCGAGGAGGCGGCCGAGCACCGCGAGGAAGTCGGCGCCGCCGCCCAGGATCTCGGCCCGCGCGGCGGCCCGCACCTCGGGGTCGCGCTCCTCCTGCGAGGCCAGGACCACCTGGATCCAGGCGTGCGTGCTCTTCAGGCGGGCCAGCGCGCGCACGACGAGGCGCCGCAGGTCGGCGTCGGCCTCGAAGGCGTAGGCCTGGCGCAGCACGACCGCCGCGCGGCGCGCCTGGGCGGGGCTCAAGTGCGCCCCCAGCCGGCCGACGTCCACGTACGCCTCCCGCCGGGCCGCGGCCTCGCCCCCGTCCAACGCCGCGCGCAGGCGCCCCACGAGCGCCGCGCCGTCGTCGGCGCGCGCCAGCGGCGCGAGCAGGAGCAGGCCCAGGCCGGCCAGCAGGCGCCGGGCGCGCGGGCCGGCCCGGGGGTGGGGGTCGGGCAAGGGCATCCTCTACTCCTACAACGCCGCCGGGGCGCCCCCGTCCGGCGGCCGCCCGGCGCGGCCCCGGCGGGCTAGCGGGGCGGCGGGACGCCCCCCTCGCGCGCGGCCCGAAGGCCCACGTGCAGCGTGCGCTGGAGGCCCGCCGGCAGCCCCTCCTCGGCCACCCAGCGGGTGAGCGCGCCGACGGCGCTCTCGCCGCCGATGCTGCTCACCGCGATGGCCAGGTCGCGGCGCAGCGTCTCGTCGGCTCCGTCCCACAACGCGACCAGGGCGCCGACCTTGTCGCGCGCGCGGTTGCCCATCCGGCCCAGGCTGCGCACGGCGGCGCTGCGCAACTCCGGGTGCGGGTGCTTCAGGTACTCGGCGACGACGGGCACGGCCGGCGAGTGCTCGACCGAACCAAGGGCCAGGAGCAGCTGGGAGGAAGTCCACGGTGAAACCGGAGACGGAAAAGAACTGTCCGAACTCGGCCTGATCGTCA
>JAPKHB010000417.1 GCA_026647295.1 Planctomycetota bacterium
CCCTGTTCTGGACCATCGTGGCGCCGGTCCTCGGCCTGCTGGCGTCCATGAAGCTGGACGACCCCACCTTCCTCGCGGACGTGCACTGGCTCCAGTTCGCCCGGCTGCGCATCGCCCACGTCAACGGGGTGATCTTCGGCCTGTTCAGCACCGCCATCTTCGGCTTCATGTGCTACGCGGTGCCCAAGCTCTGCGGGCGGCCGATCGTGAACGTCCGCAGCGTGTGGTGGGGGATGGGGCTGTTCAACCTGGCGGTGCTGCTCGGCGAGGGCTGCCTCCTCCACGGCATCCTGCAGCCGGTCGAGGCCGGCGAGTACCCCCGCTGGGTGGACGTCCTGCTCATCGTGGCCTATCTGCTGTGCGCCGTGCCGATGCTCCAGACGATCGTCCTGCGGCGCGTGGACCGGATGTACGTCTCGTTGTGGTACTGGACGGCGGGGCTGCTGTGGACCGCCATCAACGTCCCGCTGGGCACCTTCGTGCTGCCCAGCACCCCCGGGGTGACGGCGGCGGCCATGCACGGCTTCTACCTGCACAACGTCGTGGGCCTGTGGATCACGCCGATGGGGCTCGGGGTGGTCTACTACCTCGTCCCGGCCGCGAGCCGCAACACGCTGTTCAGCCACAAGCTCTCGCTGATCGGCTTCTGGGGGCTGGCGTTCTTCTACCCCCTCAACGGCATCCACCACTACATCTACAGCCCGATCGCGGAGTGGGCCCAGACCATCGCCATCGCGGCCTCGATGATGCTGATCCTGCCCGTCTGGGCGTTCAGCATCAACGTCTGGGGCACGATGCGCGGCCAATGGGGCAAGTGGGCCACCGACAACGTGGTCCTCAAGTTCTCGATCCTGGGGGCGGTCTGGTACCTGATCACCTGCTTCCAGGGCCCCACGCAGGCCCTGCGCGGCATGCAGGCGCTCACGCACTTTGGCGACTACAACGTGGGCCACGCCCACAGCGCCGTCTTCGGCGCGTTCGCCATCTGGGCGTGGGCCGGCCTGTACTACGTCCTGCCGCGCGTGTTCGGGGTGGAGGTCTGGTCGAAGTCGCTGGCCCTGTGGCACTACTGGCTCGAGATCTTCGGCTTCACCCTCATGTTCACGGCCCTCACCATCAGCGGCTTCGTCCAGGGGCACATGCTGCTCTCGGCCGACCCGCTGTTCACCGAGACCCTGCAGCAGATCAAGCCCTACTGGCTCGCCCGCACGCTGGGCGGGACCCTGATGGACGTGGGGCTGGCGCTGTTCGTCTTCAACATGGTCATGACCCTGCTGGTGCGCCGCCGCAGCGGCCCGCCGGACGTGGGCGTCTACGTCGCCACGTCGCAGCCGGCCGCCCAGGCGCCGGCCGCGGCCTCGGTCTAGGAGGGCTGTCGTGAAGGCACTCGAGCGCTTCGGAGGCATCGCCGGGCTGGCCGGCGTCCTGTGCTACTTCTTCGCCTTCTCCCTGGTGGTCCTCGCCCCGGAGCTGCTGACGAACGCCACCGACGACGTCGTCACCGACGTGCACGGCCAGGCGGTCCGGGTGCCGCCCTACACCGCCCAGGAGGCCCGGGGCCGCCAGGTCTACGTCGACAACGTGTGCTGGCACTGCCACAGCCAGTTCGTGCGCCCGGTGTGCGAGGAATGGCTGCGCTACGGCCCGGTCTCGCAGCCGGGCGAGAGCGTCGTGGACCGGCCGCACCTGTTCGGTACGCGGCGCATCGGCCCGGACCTCGCCCGGGAGGGGGGGCTGCGCACCGACGAGTGGCACCTCGCACACCTCTTCGACCCGCGCGCGACGGTCTCGGCGTCGGTGATGCCCGGCTTCACCTGGCTGTTCGAGCCGGTCGAGAACGAGGCGGAGATCCGCGGCCTGTGGGAGAAGCTGGACTCCGACGGGGACGGGATCGTCTCCCCCAAGTGGGACGACCAGACCTACTGGCTGCCCGACCCCGCGACCGCGCTGGCCGACCTCCAGGCCAAGATCATCGACCGCGGCGGCGTGCCCGCCCCGCCGGCCGAGAACGTCCAGTCGATCGCGGGCACGGAACTGTGGCCCGGCCAGCGCACCTACCAGGACGTGTACCGGGAGGCCGACGCGGGCGACAACCTGCTCACGGAATACGACTTCCGCCAGCGGCCGACGCAGGAGGCGCTGGACCTCGTGGCCTACCTCCAACGGCTCGGGACGGCCATCGGGCCGTGGCGCACGCCGCTGGACTCGGGCACGCCCACCCGCGGGCACCTCCCGCCCATGCGCGGCGTCGAGACGACGGTTGAGGTGGCCGAGGTCACCGGCGGCCAGGTCGCCTGGAAGACGGAGACCGTCTCCATCCCGGACGGGCAGATGCCCCTGCGCGAGATCGAGGCCCGCCGGTACGGCTACGCCTGGGAGCGGGCGGGCGAGGCCGAGCGCCAGGACGCCCTCAACCGCCAGCGGCGCTACGACGCCCTGATGGCCGCCTGGCGCAAGGCCAACCCGGAGTGGGACCGGCGGCTCGCGCGCGGCGCCGAACTCTACGCGGAGCACTGCGCCTCCTGCCACGGCGACACCGGGCGGGGCAACGGCCCGGGCGCCCCCTGGATGCTCACGCGGCCGCGGGACTTCACGCGCGGCATGTACCGCTACCGCAGCACGCCGGTGGGGCGCAAGCCGCTGGACGGCGACCTGTACCGCAGCATCCACCGCGGGTTGTGGGGCACCGCCATGCCGTCGTGGCGGCAGCTCGGCGACGACGCCATCTGGCTGCTGGTGGACTACGTCAAGCACTTCTACGAGACGTCCA
>JAPKHB010000418.1 GCA_026647295.1 Planctomycetota bacterium
CCCCGTGCGCCGCCAGGTCCGCGGAGAAGCGCACCCGCTTCACGTTCACCTCGTCGCGCAGGAGGTCCGCCAGCGGCTCGAGCCGCGGCGCCTCGGCGCCGGCCACGACCAGTTCGGCGAGTGGAAGCCGCACCCGCAGCCCGCGCGCCTCGCGCAGCGACAGCGCCGCCGAACAGACCTCCCGCACGCGGTCCATGTCGGCCACGAGCGCCGGGTCCGCGGGGAGGGCCTCGGGGTCGGGCCAGTCGCACAGGTGCACGCTCGGGCCCCCGACGAGGCCCGTGTGGACCTCCTCGCACAGGAAGGGGAGCAGCGGGGCGGCCACCCGGCACAGGCGCACGAGGACCGAAAGGAGCGTGTCGAAGGCGGCCGGCCCGTCGGGCCGGGCCCCGCCGGCCCAGAAGCGGTCGCGGCTGCGCCGGATGTACCAGTTGTTGAGCGCGTCCAGGAAGCCGGTCACCTCGGCGCAGGCCGCCGCCAGGTCGTAGTCGTCCATCGCCCGGGTGACGGCCTCGACGAGCGCGCGCGTCTTGGCCAGCACGTAGCGGTCGAGCCGCTCCGCGGAGTCGGTGCGGTCCGTCGCCCGGTAGCCGTCGGCGTTCGCGTAGAGCGTGAAGAAGTAGTACGCGTTCCAGATCGGGCCGTGGACGAGGCGCACCATCTCGGCGATGCCCTTGCCCTCGGGGTCGATCCTCAGGTCGCCCCCGCGCAGGATCGGCGAGGACATGAGGAACCAGCGCAGCGCGTCGGCGCCGTGCGTCTCGAACACCGCCTCGGGATCGGGGTAGTTGCGCAGGCGCTTGGAGAGCTTCTGCCCCTGCGCGTCCAGCACGAGCCCGTGGCACATGCAGTTGCGAAACGGCGGCTTGTCGAACAGGGCCGTGCCCAGCACCATCAGCGTGTAGAACCACCCGCGCGTCTGCGCGACGTACTCCACGATGAAGTCGGCCGGGAAGTGGTCCTCGAACCAGGCGCGGTTCTCGAAGGGGTAGTGGACCTGGGCGAAGGGCATCGAGCCCGACTCGAACCAGCAGTCCAGCACCTCGGGCACGCGCCGCATCCGGCTGCGCCCCGTGGGGTCGTCCGGGTTGGGGCGCTCCAGCGCGTCCACGAAGGGCCGGTGCAGGTCGGTGGGCCGCACGCCGAAGTCGCGTTCGATCTCGTCCAGGCTCCCGTAGCAGTCCACGCGGGGGTAGCGCGGGTCGTCGCTGCGCCAGATGGGGATCGGCGAGCCCCAGAAGCGGTTGCGGCTGATCGACCAGTCGCGCGCCCCCTCGAGCCACTTGCCGAACTGGCCGTCCCGCACGTGCTCGGGGATCCAGCGGATCCCCCGGTTCAGTTCGACCATGCGGTCCCTGAAGGCCGTCACGCGCACGTACCAGGAGGAGACGGCCCGGTAGATCAGCGGCTGGTCGGTGCGCCAGCAGTGCGGGTAGTTGTGGTCGATCGTCTCCTGGCGCACGAGGGCGCCGGCCTCCTTGAGGCGCCGTAGGATCGGCTTGTTGGCCTCCAGCACGTTGAGCCCGGCGAAGTCCACGACCTCGGCGGTGAACCGGCCCGCCTCGTCCACGGGCACCACGAGTTGGATGCCCGCCGCCTCGCACGCCTGCTGGTCGTCCTCGCCGAAGCCCGGCGCCATGTGCACCAGCCCCGTCCCCTCGTCGGTGGCGACGAAGCCGCCGCCCAGCACGACGAAGGCGTTCGGGTGGCCGGCGAAGTAGGGAAACAGCGGCTCGTAGCGCCGACCCACGAGCCGGCGCCCCGCGACCGTCCCGATCGGCGCGCCCGCCCCGAGTTCGGCGCGGTAGCGCTCCGCCGCCTCGGCCCCCACCACCACCACGCGCCCGTCCACCCGGAAGAGGGCGTAGTCCAGGTCCGGGCCCACCGCCACCGCCAGGTTGGAGGGCAGCGTCCAGGGCGTCGTGGTCCAGATCCACAGTTCCATGGGCCCGGGGTCGCCCGGCTCGGGCGAAAGGCGCAGCCGGACCGTGATCGCCGGGTCCTGGCGCATCCGGTAGGCGTTGTCCAGGCGCGTCTCGAAGTTGGACACCGGCGTCTCGGCGGCCCACGAGTAGGGCATCACGCGGTAGGCCTCGTACACCAGCCCCTTGTCGTACAGCTGGCGGAAGGCCCACAGGACGCTCTCCATGTAGGTGAGGTCGAGCGTCTTGTAGTCGTGGGCGAAGTCCACCCAGCGGGCCATGCGGGTGACGTAGCGCTCCCACTCCTTGGTGTAGCGCAGCACCGAGGTGCGGCAGGCCGCGTTGAAGCGGTCGATGCCGTAGGCCTGGATCTGCTGGCGCCCGGCCACGCCCAGTTCCCGCTCGGTCTGCATCTCGGCCGGCAGGCCGTGGCAGTCCCAGCCAAAGCGCCGCTCCACGCGCCGCCCGCGCATGGTCTGGTAGCGGGGCACCACGTCCTTCACGTAGCTGGTGAGCAGGTGCCCGTAGTGGGGCAGCCCGTTGGCGAAAGGCGGGCCGTCGTAGAACACGAACTCGTTGGCGCCCCGGGCCCCGGCCGGGCGCTGCGCCACCGAGCGCTCGAAGGTGCCCTCGGCCCGCCAGCGGGCGAGCACGGCCCGCTCCAGCGCCGGGAAGGAGGGCCGCGGGTCGACCTTCGGGTAGGGCGCGGGGGGCTCCGGGGGGTGCATGCCCGGATGGTACGCAGCGCGCCCCGGATCCCGCGCTTGCTCCGGGGCGCGGCCCGCGCGGGCCGCGCGCAAGGGCCCGGTCCCGGCCCTCGGCCCGCGCGCCATCCGCCCGG
>JAPKHB010000419.1 GCA_026647295.1 Planctomycetota bacterium
CGGCATCGGTGGCGGCATACAGCCGGCCGCGATGCCGGTGAATGAATTCCACGCCGCCGATCAAGCCGGAAAGCTCGAGCAGCCCGCCGGGCGCGAGCCGCCCGAGCGCGGCCACGTTGAGTTCGCGGTAGGCCTTGAGCGCGTGGCCGGGCGGCCCTCGCCGGGGGAAGAAGCTGGGCGGGTCCACGACGACGAGGTCAAAGCGCCGGCCCGCGGCCCGCAGCGCGGCCAGCGTGGCGCGCGCGTCCTGCGCTTCGATCGCGAGCCGCGCGCCGAACCCCGCGCGCTCGGCGTTGGCCCGCAGCGCCTCGACCGCGCGCGGGGAACTCTCCACCGCCAACGCGGCCGTGGCCCCCTGCGCCAGGGCCTGGAGCGCAAAGCCGCCGGTCCCGGCGTACAGGTCGAGCACCGTGAGCCCGCGGGCCAGTCCGCCCACGCGCTGGCGGTTCTCGCGTTGGTCGGCGTAGTGCCCGGTCTTCTGGCCGTGGAGCGGGGCCACGAGGAACTCGAGGCCCTCCTCGCGCACCCACAGCGCGTCCGGGACCGGCGCGCCCAGCGCGAAGGGGACGTCCGCGGGCGCGATGCCCTCCACGTCCTCGTAGCCGCCCGCGCGGGCCACCAGCGTCCGCGCCCCGCTCTCGGCCAGCAACGCGCGGCCGAGCGCCTCGCGCCGCCGGTGCATCGCCTGCGTGGCGAACTGCGCCACGAGCACCGGCCCCCAGCGGTCCACCACGAGGCCGGGCAGCCCGTCCCCCTCGGCGTGCACGAGCCGGTAGGCGTCGGTGCGCGCGGGGTCCGCAAACAGGTGCTGGCGCCAGCGCACGGCTTGGCGCACGTGGGCCAGGAGCAGCGGCAGCGGGTCCGGCGGGGCCTCCCGAGCCACCAGGAGGCGCACCGCCAGCGCCGAGGTCGGCGAGCAGAAGCCGCTGCCCACCAGCCGTCCCTGTTCGTCGGTGACGCGCACCCAGTCCGCGCCCTCGGGCGCGCCGCCCTCCTCGATGCGCGCGATGCTCTCGCGCTTCACCCAGGGGTGGCCCTTCCACAGGGGCTTGGCCCGCCCGGGCTTGAGCACGACCGTGTCCATGGCCCGAGGATGCCACCGCGCCGGTGGCCCCCGCTCAAAACCCCATCGCCCGGCGCCAGGCCGCGTCCAGCGCCGCCGGGGGCGCGCCGTACACGGCCTCGAAGTCCGGCGCCTCCGCGGGCCGGGCGAGCAGCCCCCGCAGCACCCCCAGGGTGGCCTCCCGTCCGCCGGGCCATGCGGCCCCCATCAGGAAGCGGACCACCGCCGCGGCCTGGTCGTAGTGGTGGCCCTCGAAGGCCATCTGGGGCAGGGCCACCAGGTCGGCCAACGGCGTCGCGCGGCCCCACGCCAGGCGGCGCCGCGCGCGCTCCAGGCGCAGGGCCCCCGCCTCCCGGGGCCAGGCGTCTCCCAGGTTCTCCGCGTGCATGGCAAAGCCCTCCCAGAGCCAGAACCAGGGGGGCGAGAACGGTGCCCCCCGCAGGGCCTGCGGACGGGTGAGGTCCAGGATCTGGTGGGTCATCTCGTGGCGCAGGTCGGCCACCAGGGGGAGCGCGCCCTCGCGCGCCGGCTCGCCGCACACGAACACGACGCCGCTGCGCGCGTCGTAGAACGCGTTCCACGCGAGCGGCGCCCCGAGCCGGGAGCGCAGCAGGTGCTCGAACTCGGCCCGCGTGGCCGCGGCCACCACCGGCAGCGGGTCGGCGGGCAGGCGCAGGTCGAGCGCCTCTCCGTAACCCTCGATCAGGCGCCGGCAGTGCGCGTCGGCCGCCCGGGCGAGCGCGACCGCCTCGTCCCACGGCAGGTTCGTGCGCAGCGCCACGTGGTCCGTGCGCAGGCGGAAGCCTTCGGTCGCCCGGGCGCCCGGCGGCAAGGCCGAATCCCGGGGCCGGTAGCGCACGCCGTCGTGGACCTCGCCGCGCCGCCAGGCCTCCTCGTCGCGGGCGTCGATCCAGAGCAGGTCGTCCACCTTGACCCAGCCGCGCGCGCGCGGGTCCTCGCCGAGGAACGCCGGCAGCCGTGGGCCTTGCGCGCGGTGGCGGGGCGTGGGTCCCGCCGCGGGATCGGCCGGCGGGACCGGACCCGGCGCGCCCGCGCAACCGGCGGTCAGCAGGAGGGTGCACCCCAGGGCCACCCACACGGTGGCGGTGGGGTTCGCGGGAGGGGGCCGGCCGGGCATGCGGCCGTAGGATACCGGCCGTGTCCCGGGGTCCCGCGCGCCGTTCTCCGTCTTCCGACGCCCGGGGCCCGACCCGGCGCGTGCTGGCCACGCACCGCCGCGCGCGCCACGACTACCACCTGGACGAGATCTTCGAGGCGGGCCTCGTGCTCAAGGGCTCCGAGGTGAAGTCGCTGCGCGGCGCGACGCCCTCGCTCGCCGAGGGCTACGCGCGCCTGGACGGATCCCGCCTCTGGCTCCACGGCATGCACATCCCCCCCCTGCCGCAGGCCGCGCTGCAGAACCACGAGCCGACCCGCCCGCGCGAGTGCCTGCTGCACAAGCGCGAACTCAAGAAGCTCGCCGCCCGTCTCGCCGTCGAGGGCACCACGATCGTGCCCCTCGAACTCTACCAACCATGAAATTTTCTGCAGTTTTTGGCGCGTTGGCGATGCTGCTGGCGGACAGCTTGGGCTTGGCTTTGGCGCAACCGGCCGCGGAGGTTGCGGTGGTGTTGAAGGCGAAGGGCAAAGTCGAGGTCCTGCGCGCGCAAAACCGGGCGGCGGAGAGCGCGCGGCAAGGC
>JAPKHB010000042.1 GCA_026647295.1 Planctomycetota bacterium
AGGCCCCCCCGCCGGATGCGACCGATGAGCGCGAGGACGCTGCCATGCCGCTGGTGCTCTACGACAGCCTCACGCGCGCCGCGCGGCCGTTCGTGCCGCGCGACCCGCGGCGCGTGACGGTCTACGCCTGCGGCCCCACGGTCTACAGCCACGTCCACATCGGCAACTGGTCGATGTTCGTCGTGGCCGACGTCCTGGTGCGCTGGCTGCGCGAGAGCGGCTACCCCGTCACGTACGTGCAGAACATCACGGACGTCGAGGACAAGATCATCCGGGACGCGCGCGCCGAGGGCGTGGACCGGGCCACCTTCACGGCCCGCTGGGAAGCCCGCTACCTCGCGGGGCTCGAGGCGCTGGGGGCGCGGGCCGCCATCGACCACCTCCCGCGCGCCACCGAGCACGTGGACGGGATGGCGCGGATGATCCAGGCCCTGCTCGACGGCGGCCACGCCTACCTGGCCGAAGACGGCTCGATCTACTACCGCGTGGCCTCCTTCGAGGGGTACGGCCGATTGGCCGGCGTGCGCCCGGAGTCCCTCAAGGCGGGCGCGAGCGGCCGCGTGCGGGCCGACGAATACGAGAAGGACGCGGTGGCGGACTTCGCGTTGTGGAAGGCGTGGGTGCCCGAGGACGGGGACGTGTACTGGGAACCGGCGTTTCGCGTCGGCGGCGCCCGGCGCGTGGTGAAGGGCCGGCCGGGCTGGCACATCGAGTGCTCGGTGATGAGCAGTGCGCTGCTGGGCGAGCAGATCGACGTCCACCTGGGGGGCGAGGACCTCCTCTTCCCGCACCACCAGAACGAGATCGCGCAGAGCGAGGCGGCCTTCGGCAAGGCGCCCTTCGTGGGCTACTGGCTGCACCACAAGCACCTGCTCGTCGACGGCGGCAAGATGTCCAAGAGCAAGAAGAACTTCTACACGCTCGAAGACCTGACGGCCCGCTTCGGCCCCTCGATCGTGGCGGGCTTCCGCTACCTCGTCGCCTCCTCGCACTACCGGCAGTCGCTCAACTTCACCTTCGAGGCGCTCGAGGGCGCGCAAGCCACGGGGCGCAACCTGCGCGAGGCCTACGAGCGGCTCGGGCGGGTCGCGGGCGACGCCGCACCGTCCGCGGCCGCCGACGAGGCGGCCGCGCGCTTTGCGGCGGCGATGGACGACGACCTGCAGGGCGCCCAGGCCCTGGGCGCGCTGCACACCCACCTGGGCGCGTGCAACCGGGCCTTGAGGGACGGCACGCTCGCGCCCGCCGACGCCGCGGCGGCGCGCGCGCTCCTCGAACGCGCCGACCGCGTGCTCGGGCTCTTCCTGGGGGCGGAGGGGCGCGGGCTCACCGCCGAGCAGCGCGCGCTGGTCGCGGCCCGGGCGGCGGCCCGCGCCCGCCGGGACTGGTCCGAGGCCGACCGCCTGCGCGACCGCCTGGCCGAGCAGGGCGTGGCCGTCAAGGACACCCCCGAAGGACAAGTGGTCTCGTTCCTGTAGCCTCGGGGCGCCCCGCCGGAGCCCTCGGATGCCCCGCCTCGCCGCCTTGCTCCTGATCGTCGCCCTGGGGGCCCCGGCCCGTGCGGGCGATGGCGACGGCGACGGCGACGCCGTGGCCGCGGCGCTACGCGCGTGGACCCGCGCCGCCTCCGAGGCCGCGCGGGCCGAGGCGGCCTGGGCGCTGTGGCAGGCGGACCCGGCGGGCGACCGCACGCTGGCGGCGCTGGGCCACGTGCCGCGCTGGGACCCCGCGGCGCCCCGGGGCGAGGTCCTTGAGTGGAAGCAGGAGGTTCCCGCCCGCGGCGAGCACACGGTGTACGCCTTCGTGCCGGCCACCTACGCGGCCGACCGCCCCTGGCCGGTGCTCGTGTGGCTGCACGGCGCGGTGGCCCGCGAGGGCGACGGGGGCGGGCGCGCCGGCCTTTCGCTGTGGGGCGCGCGCGCCGACGCCGACGACTTCCTGCTCCTGTGTCCCAGCGCCCGCAAGGGCAGCGAGTGGTGGACGCCGGAGGGGGCCGCGCTGGTGCTGGAGGCGCTCGAGACCCTGTGCCGCAGCCACCGGGTGGACGCCAACCGCGTGCTGCTCGCGGGCTTTAGCGACGGGGCGAGCGGCTGCTGGCACTTCCTCACCCACCACCCGGGGCCCTTCTGCGGCTTTGCCGCGCTGATGGGCCACCCGCTGGTGCCGCGCGTGATGGGCGGACCGGCCTTTGCGCGCAACGTGGCCTCCCGGCCGGTGTTCGCGGTGAACGGGGGGGCGGACCGCCTCTACCCGGCCGGGGCCGTGGCGGGCCTGATGGAGGAGGTGCGCGCCGCGGGCGGCGACGTGACGTGGATCGCGCTCGAGGATGCGGGCCACGACCTGGGCGCCGTCGAGGAGGTGTGGCCGCGCCTGCGCCAGTGGTGGATCGAGCACCCGCGCGATCCCCTGCCCGCCCACGTGGCCTGGCACTGCCACCACGGCTCGCGGGCGCGCGGACGCGACTGGGTCGAGGTCGTCGAGGTGGCCGAGGACGGGCCCTTGGCCGAGGGCGCCGCGGGCGGCGTCCTGCCCTCGCCGCGCACGGAGGCCGCCCGCGGCTACGGGCGGGCCTCCGGGTGGGTCGAGGCCGCGCGCACGCCCGAGGGCGTCCTCGAGGTCCGCACCGCGGGGGTGGAGCGGCTGTGCCTGCACCTGCCCGGGGCGTGGCTCGCCGGGGAGGGCCCGCTCGTCGTCCGCCTCAACGGCCGGGAACAGGCGCTGCCGCGTCCCGCGCCGACGCTGCCCTACCTGCTCGAGCGCCTGGACGGCCGGGGGGACGGCGAGCCCCTGTGGCGGGCCCCCCTCTGGCTCACGCCTTGAGGCCGCCGCCGCGGGTGCTGCACGTCACCTCCGGGCGCGCCTGGCGCGGGGGCGAGCAGCAGGTGTTGTACCTCCTCACCGGGCTCGTCCGGCGCGGCGTGCCCGCCTCCCTGATCGCGGTGCGCGGGAGCCCGATGGAACGGCGGGCGCGCGCGGCGGGGATCGCGGTCGAGGGGCTCGCCTTTCGCAACGAGGCCGACCCGCGCGGGGTGTGGGGGATCCTCCGCCGGCTGCGCCGGGACCGTCCCGACCTGCTGCACCTGCACACCTCGCAGGCCCACGGGCTGGGGGCGCTGGCGGCGCGGCTGGCCGGGCGGCGCCGGCCCGGCGTGGTCGTCACGCGCCGCGTCGACTACAGCATCTACCGCCACTCCTTCCTCGGCCTGGACCGCTGGAAGTACGTGCCCGGGGCGGACCTCGTGCTCTGCGTCTCGGAGCGGGTGCGCGAGGTGCTGCGCGCCGACGGCCTGCCCGACGAACGGCTCGCCGTGGCGCGCAGCGGGATCGACCCACAGCGCTTCGAGGGCGTGCCGGACCGCCGCGCCGAGTTGCGCGCCAGCCTGGGCATCCCCTCCGCGGCGCCGCTGGTGGGCGCCGTGGGCCACCTCGCGGGGCACAAGTCCCACCGCACGCTGGTGGAGGCGCTGCCGGCGCTGCTCGCGCGCCACCCCGACGCCTGGTGCGTGATCCTCGGGGAGGGAGAGGAGCGCGCCGCGCTGGAGGCCCTGGCGCGCGCGCGGGGGGTGGCCGGGCGCCTTCGGCTCCCCGGCTTCACCGACCAGGTCCTGCCCTGGCTTCGGGCCCTGGACGTGTTCTGCTTCCCCTCCCACATGGAGGGCCTGGGCACCAGCGTGCTGGAGGCCATGGCGCTGGGCCGGCCGATCGTCGCGACGCGGGCGGGCGGGATCCCCGAGATGGTGACCGACGGGGCGACCGGGCTGCTCGTCGAGCCGCGGGACCCCGCCGCCCTCGCCGCCGCGCTGGCCGCCCTGCTCGACGACCCCGCCCGCGCCGCCGCGCTGGGCCGCGCCGCGCGCGTCCGGGCCCTTGGCGAGTTCAGCGTCGAGCGGACCCTCGAGCAGACGCTCGCCGCCTACGAGCGCGTGCGGGCGGGTAGGCTGGGCCGGCGATGAGGCGCTGGCTGCTCCCCTGGCTGGCCTGCCTGCTCGGGTTCGGCGCGCCGGCCGCGCCGGCCGCGCCCGAGCGCTTCGACCTCAAGGCGGTCCAGGCGCTCGCGCGGCGCTGGTTCGAGGCCCGCCCGCTTACGCGCTTTGGCGAGTGGGACCCGGCCCGCCGCCGCGCGCTGCTCGAGGAAGTCCGCGCGCTCGGCCCGCTGCCCGAGGGCCGGCTCGAGGCGATCGTCGAGGTGCTGCGCAAGGAGGCGCGCCGCCACGTGCCGCGCGCGACCGGGACGCTCGACACCCCGTACGGCCCCGCGACCTGGATCCAGCGGGGCCGGGGCGGGCCGAAGGAGGGCCTGGTCCTCGGGCTGCACGGGGGCGGTGAGGGCGCGGGCAGCGCGAGCGAGGCGGCGGGCAACTGGACCCCGGCCCGGCACCTGTGCTTCTACCCCCAGGGCATCCGCCTCGTGCACGACACCTGGAACAGCGTCCACGGGGAGCGCTTCCTGCTCACGCTGATCGAGGTGGCCAAGGTGCACCACGACATCGACCCCGACCGCGTCTACGCGGTGGGCTTCTCGATGGGGGGCACCGGATCGATGTTCCTGGCGGGCCGCCACCCCGACCTGCTCGCCGGCGCCATCCCGGCCCACGGCGTGATCGCCGCGCGGGGCGGCAGCAAGGTCGTGGACGAGGCCGCGGTCGGCGACCTGGAGCACGGCCTGCTCCCCAACCTGCGCCACGTCGCGCTCTGGTTCTACACGGGCGAACTCGACCGCAACTGCGAGCCCGGGACCTTCAAGAAGGCCTGGACCGTGCTCCAGGGCCTGCGCGCGGCCGGCGACGGGGGCTACGACCGCATCCGCTTCCACCTCGACCCCGAGCGGGCCCACGCCTTCCCGCCCGGCGAGCCGGCCAAGGGCCTTCAGTGGGTGCTGGCCGAGCGCCGCGTGACCCATCCCCGCCGGCTCACCTGGGAGGTCAACGACGCCCCCTGGCCCTGGCCGGACGACGCCGACCAGGGCAAGGCCCGCCGCTTCGTCAAGCGCTGGTTCTACTGGCTGCACTGTGCGCACCCGAGCGACCGCCTGCGGGTGGAGGCCTCGATCGCCGAGGAGGAGGGGCGCACCGTGGTCCGGATCGACGCGCCGGGCGCCTTCCGCGAGGACTTCACGGTGTACCTCTGTCCCGAACTCGCCGACCCGGCCCGGGAGGTGGAGGTGCGCTTTGGCGGGGAGGTGGCCTGGCGCGGGCGCCCCGGGCCGGACCTCGTGAGCGTGTTCGAGTCCTACGACGCGCGCCTGGACCGGCGGTTGGTCTACGACCGGCGCATCGTGCTGCCCGAATAGCGCGGCTACTTCTTGCGCCGCCCCGGGCGCTTGGCGGGCAGCGCCTTGGCGCGCGCCTTGGCCTTGCGCGGCGCCGGGCGGCGCGCCTTGGCCTTGCGCGCCTTGGCCTTGGGCTTGCGGGCGGCGCCCTTGGGCTTGCGGCCCGCGCCCTTTGCCTTGCCGGCGGTCCCCTTGGCCTTGCGCGCCGTCCCCTGGCGCGCGCGCGCGGGCTTCGCGGTGGGCGCGCGCTTCACGCGCCGCGCGGCGCGCGCCGGCGGCGTGGCGGGCGCGGCGGTGAGCGCGCCCCCGTCCGGGGCGCCCGTGGGCGCGCCCGGCGTCGCGGGCGCCGCCGCTTCGGGCGCGGGCGCGGGCGCGGGCGCGGGCGCGGGCGCGGCGGCCGCGGCTTCCGCGGCGGAGGTCTGGCGCAGATCCGCCGCGTGCGCGCGCGCGTAGGTCTGGATGTCGTTGAAGGAGCCGTCCGCGTTGCGCACGGCGTAGAGCTTCTTGCCGCGGGTGCTGCGGTGGGTGGTCCGGCGTGCCTTGGCCATGGGAGTCCTCCGGGGTCGGCCCGCCTGTGCGGGCCCCGCGAACGATACGCCGGCCGGGGGACGGCGCGCCAGCCCGTGGTGCGGGCGGCGGACCTGCTACGCTGCGGGCCATGGCGGCGGCGGATCCCCCCCGATGACCCGCGCCCTGGCCTGGGCCGCGATCACGGCGGCCGCGCTCGGCGGGGCGTGGCTCGCGCTGCCCGCCTCCGTGCGTCCCTTCGGCGCGCCCGCGGGCGACTCCGGCTCCGCGGCGGTCCCGGCCTGGGAACTCGCCGAACTGCGGCGTCTGACGCGCGTGGCCGCGGCGTTGCCCGGGGACCCCTACGACCCGGAGGCGCTCGGGCGCCTGGTCGCCGGGGCGGGCGTCGGGCTCACGCCCGCGCAGATGGAGGGGCTGCTTCCGCAGATCCACGAGCACCTCGCGGCGCTGCGCGCGAACCTCGCCGAGGCGCTGGCGGCGGCCGAGGCCGGAGCGCCCGTGGCCCAGCGGGCGCTCTTCCACGCCCGCGCGGCCCAGGCGCACGGGCGCCTCCAGCGCCGCCTGCGCCGGGTGCTCTCCGCCGCCGACGCGCAGCGGATCTTCGACGGGCTGCCCGCGCTCGTGCCGCCCGCGCCGGGCCGGGCGCCGGAGCCGCCGGCCGCGCCGCAGCCGACCGGGCCACCGGCCGGCGGCCCGCCGTCGCCGGTCGGGACCTGGGTGCTGGACGTGGCCCAGAGCCGCTTCGGGCCGGAGTCCGGCGCGGCGCAGGGGACGGGCCTGGCCCGCGCCGTGGCCGGCGGGACCGCGGCGGACCTGCGCCTCGAGGTGCACGCCGACGGACGCTTCGAACTCCGGGTGGGCGGGGCGGGCGAGGCGTTCGTGGTGGAGGGGCGCTGGCAGGTGCAGGACGGCGTGGTCGAACTCGCCCACCACCGCGCCGGCGGCGAGGACCTGCCCGCCGGGGAGCGCGCGGTCGAACGCTACCGGCTGGGGCCGCGCGGCACGCTCGAGCACGAGGGCCCGGACCTGCGCCTCGTCCTGCGCCGCGCCGAGGGCGACCGATGAGCGCCCGGGGGCGCGCTGGATGGGTCGTCCTCGGCCTCGCGCTTTGCGCCCTGGGCGCCTGGGCGGCGCTGGACGGAGGCGGGGCCGGGCCGCCCGGCGCCCCGGCGGCCGGGCCGCGGCCCTTCGTGCTGCCCGAGGCGGCCCACGCCCGTCGGCGGGGGCGGCTGGGCCAGGTGCTCGCCCAGATGCGGCTGGGCCTGGACGCCGCCGGCCGCGAACGATTGCTGGAGGCGCTCGACGGATTCCAGCGCGCGCGCCTGGAGTTCTGGGCGCGGCCCGAGGTCGCGGCGCTCGCCCCGGAGGCCTACGCGGAGGCGTACCGCGCCTTCGTCGCGCCCCACGCGGCCGCCGCCCGCGCCCTCGTCCCGGACCCCGCCGAGGCGGAGGCGGTCGTGCGGCGCTTCGTGGACGACGGGCGCGTGGTCCGGCCCGGGGAGGGCTCCGCAGGGGCCCCCGGGGTCTGGTAGCCCCGCCCTACTTCTGCTGGTAGGAGACCGCGACGGGGTCGGCCGACGTGCTGTCCACCAGGTCGCTGAAGGCCGCGACCGCGCAGCCGCCGTGGGCCGCGACGCCGGCGAAGAGGCCGAAGTCGGTGTCGAAGTCGGCGACGTGGGCCGAGGCCCCGCGCGCCCCCGAGAGGTTTCGCGCCGCGCCCCAGGCCGTGCCGTCCGCGCTCGCCGCGCCGTAGCGCTCGAAGGTGTCGTTGACCGCCCCGGCCGAGGACGAGGTCGTGTCGTACCAGGTGACGTACAGGCGGCCCGTCACGCCGTCCGAGGCGATCGCCGGCAGGAAGCGGTCGGCGTTGTCCACCGCGTGTACGCTGTGGGGGCCCGACCAGTTCGCGCCGTAGTCGTCCGTCGTGCGCGCCACCACCTGGGCGTGGTCCTGGAAGGTCGTCACGAAGTCGGCGGGAAGGACGTTGTCGTGGGCCAGGACGACCCGGCCGCTGTTCACTCCGGCCTGGATGACCGCCATCGAGAGCGAGGGCACGAACGGGCCCGTGTCCGGCGCGGAGGGCAGGAAGAAGGCCGGGATGTCCTCGGAGGCCACGAACTGGTCGGTGCCGAAGCCGAAGGTGCCGCCGAGCAGCCCGTCGCGGTCCGCGTCGAACCAGATGTCCTGCTGGAAGGGCGGCAGGAGGAACTGGGGCTCCTGCCAGGCGACGTAGTCCTCGCCGCTCGGGCCGACGGCCACCTCCACCTCGGTGACGCCGAAGAGCGGCAGGATGAGCCCGTCGTGCACGGGCACCGGTCCGGCGGCGAGCCCGCCTACGCCAAAGCCCGTCATCTGCCCGGCGAAGGCGAGCACCGAGTCGCCCAACACGAGGCCCTCGGAACTCGGCCAGCCGATGAGGACGTGGGTGCCGCCCAGCCCGTCGGGGCCGGCGGCCTGGCTGGGCGGGCCGAACAGGCCCGCGTTGCCCGCCGCCGTCGGCAGGGTGGCCCCGATCGTCCAGGAGGCGCCCTGGTCGAAGCTCAAGACCACGACCACGGCCGAGACCCCGCCCACGAAGTCGTCGACGAGGTACGTGAGGAAGGCGTTCCCGAAGCCGTCGTAGGCCACCTGCCCGAAGTTGCGGCTCGCCCCGGCGGGGAAGCCGTCCACGGCGGCCAGGCCCGCGGGCGCCGTCGTCCAGGTGACGCCCCCGTCCAGCGAGCGCGAGATCAGGACGTCGGTGCCGTTGAACACCGGGCCGACGCCGGCCGAGGCGTCGTCGCCGGAGGCGACGAGCAGGTTGAGCCCCTTCACCCCGTCGTTGCTGCCGGCCGCGGCGTGGAAGTCGTCCGTGAACGAGCTCGGGTCCAGCGCCACGCTGTTGTTGTTGCGCACGTTGGCGCTCGCGCCCAGGTTGACCGCCGGGCCCTGGAGGCGGTACTCGCCCGCGTCCCGCGTGTCGAACTGGCCGTCCGGGTTGAACACCCCGACCGTGTAGGGCACGGCGCCGTCGGCGTCGGCGTCCAGGTCGGGCAGGAGCCCGTCGGTGCGGACGTTGCCCGTGATGGACACGGCCGTGATCACCGCGGCCTCCAGGTCGGTGACCGGAAGCGCCGGGGTGCCCGTGGTCGGGGTCCCGGTGCCCAGCGCGCGGACCGGAGCGAGCGCGTCCAGGTCGAAGCCGTCGGCCGTGGACCAGATCCGCACCTCGGTGTTCGCGCCGGCGGTGGGGAGGAAGCCCGTGCCCGCGAGGCTCATCTCGCTGCTGATGCAGCCCAGGAAGTCGGCGCCGCCGTAGCCCGAGGCGAGGAAGCCGGTGCCCGTGTTCGCCCCGGTGCTGGTCACCGTGGTGATGGTGGGCGGCGCCACGAAGAGCACGAGGGCGTCGAAGTAGGCGCAACTTCCGTTCGGGACGAGTTCCACCGTCACGCGCACGGACTCGTCGGCCACGAGGCGCGGGGCGGTGATCGTGGGCAGCGTGCCCTCCAGGACGGTCTCGCCGATCACCTCGGCCGACACGGTCACGCTGGCGCCGCCGTCAAAGGCCGTGAGCGGCACGGTGGTGTCCTCGAAGGTGATCAGGGCCGTGGCGCCCAGCGGCGCAAAGCCGGTGCCCGTGAGGCGGAAGGACGGCGCCTCCTCGGCCCCCAGCACGAGGGTGGAGGGGACGGCGACCGGGGGCGTGCCCGGCGCGGCGTCCGCCGGCGAGGCGAAGGCGGCGATGGTGGGGCCTTCGATCAGGCCCGCCAGGGCCAGGGGCGCGGCGGGGTCGGTGCACGCGCCGCCCTCCAGCGTCACCCCGAGGGCGACGTCGGCCACGAGGCCCGTCTGCGGGTCCACGGTCGGGTCGGGGCACAGCAGCGCCTCGGGGCTCGTCCCGACGATCGTCGTGCGGGAGGTGACCGTGGCCAGCACGTCCACGAACGCGCTGGTGCCGCCGTCAAAGGGCGTGGCCGCCGTGCCCAGGCTCGTCGAGGTGAAGCGCACGGTGGCCAGGCCCCCGACCGGCCCGAAGTCGGTGCCGGTCAGGGTGAAGGTCTCGGGGATCGCGGAGAGGAACGTCGCGCCCCCGCGGTCGTCGTTGGCGATGGCGCCGCCCGTGACGCTGGGGGCGAAGTAGGTCGCGGGCGTCGGCACGGGCGAGCAACTCCCGCCCTCCAGCGTGGCGGAGACCAGGACCGCGTCCGTGGCCGCGCCGCACAGCGCCGACTCCGGGCTCACGCCGGTGATCAGCGTCGGGCTCACGATCTGGGCGAGCACCGTCGTCGAGGCGGCCGTGCCGCCCTCGAACGGGGTGGGCACGAAGGCCGAGGCGAAGGTGACCAGCGCGACCCCCCCGACGGGTCCGAACCGGTCGCCGGTGAGGGAGAAGGTCTCGGGAATCGCGGCGGCGAACTCGGCCAGCCCGCCGTGGGGGGCGTTGCCACTCGTGTTCACGATGGCCGCGACGGTCGGGGCGAAGAAGGTGGCGGCGGCCGGCGCGGCGGGCGGCGTGCACGAGCCGTCGGGCAGGGTGACGCCGACCGTGGTGGCCTGCAGCACGATCCCCGGCGGGTTGTTGCACAGGAGGGCCTCGGGGCTCGCCGGGACGGTGATCAGCGTCGGGCTCACGATGGTCCCCTGGACCGACGCGCTGGAGAGCAGGCCGTTGCCGAACACCGCGGAGCCCGGGCTGGTGAAGGTCACCGTGGCCGTGCCCCCCAGCGGGCCGAAGCCCGCGCCGGTCACCGAGAAGGGCTCGGGGATGGCGGCGGCGAACTGGCTCGTCCCGGTGTCGGGCGCGCGGCCGGAGGTGTTCGTCACCGCGGCGATGGTGGGGGCCTCGAAGGTGGCGGGCACGAAGGGGCCGGCGGTGGGCGTGCAGGACCCCTCGTTGAAGTCCACGCGGAAGATCTCCGCGGGGATCGAGACCGGGCCGCACACCAGGGCCAGGGGCGACACCCCGTCGATCGCGGTCGCGGAGGTGACCACCCCGGAGGTCGTCACCTGCTGGGACGAACCCGCCTGGAAGGCGGCGGGGCCGGCGCCGGCGGGCAGCGTGCGCCAGTGGATGGTGCAGGGCGAGCCGGGGTTGGGGAAGTTGGCGCCGAGCAGCGTGAACGGCGTGGGTACCGCCGCGGGGAAGGTGCCGCCGCCGCCGCCAAAGCCCGTGAGCACCGGCGCGACGAAGACCACCAGCGGGACCGCGCTCTCGCCGAACACCCCGCTGCGCATCGTCACGCGCACGCGCGCCGAGAAGGAGGCCGGGCCGCAGATCACGGCCAGCGGGCTGATGGTGTCGACGGTCGTGCTGGAGGTGATCACGCCCTCGACGGTCGCGCGGGCGCTCGTCCCGCCCAGGAAGGGCGTGCCGCTCGTGGCGATGAACGTCACCTCCACCTCCAGCCCGACCTCGTTGCTGAAGTCGCTGCCGGTGATGGTGAGCGGCGTGGCGATCGGGCCCGGGATCGGGGAGGGCGTCACCGAGGTGAGCACCAGGGTCCCGAATCCGCCGCTGAAGCTCTCGGTGCCGCAACCCGCCGCGCCCAGGCCGAGCCCGAGCAGGAGCGCCGACGCGATGATCCGTTGCCAACCCATGGTGGCCATCCCTCCTACGGGGTCCCTGCGACCCCCCGTCAGGGGCGCAGGGTACTTGCCTGGGGGTGTGCGCACAACAGGGGGAGGGCGTCTCGAGCCGGCGCCCCCGGCCGGATCCGGTGAACGGGCAAGGGGCGCCCCGGGCGGGGGGGCAGGGGTCGATCCCGCTTGCCCGCCCGCGCGCCCGCGGCGTATAAGGACCCCCAGGTCGGGGCCCCCGCGCCACGCGCCGGGGTGCGCCGGGAGGGCATCTCCATGCGGATCATCACGCCCCGCGGGGCGCTCTGTGCCGCCGCGCTCGTCTTCGCCGCGGGCGTCGCCGCGGCGGGCGCGCGGGCCGGCGAGGTGACGGACCCCTCGGCCCCGCACCGGCCGGGGACGCCGCTTTCCGGGGCGGCCGGTGACGTGCGCCTGCTCTCCGCGGCGCCGGTCCGACCCGAGTTGCTGCGCGAGGGCCTCGTCCCCGGCATGGTGCTGCGCGAGTGGCGCGTGGTGGACGGCGCCGACGCGGCGCCGGGCGTGGTGCTGATCGGCCTGCCCGCGGCGCATCCGGGGCCCGACGGCTTCCCCGCGCCCGAGGGTCCCGCGGGGCCCGAGCCGCACGCCTGGCCCGCGGCCGATGCGCCCGGTTCGCCCGCTGCGCCGGACGCCGGGTCGCCGGAGTCGGGGGTCGAGCCCCCGCGCGGCGCGGGGCTCACGCCCTACTTCGCGCCGGGCGAGCCCGCGCCGCCCCCCGGGGGCTTCACGCGCCGGGCGGGCACCGCCTGGGACTCCTCGCCCGTGCGCAACGGCGACTGCTCGCCGGTGTGCGCGCAGCGCCGCGACGAGTGCTGCTGGCCGCTGGACTGCAACGGCCGGCGCTACGGCCGCTTTGACCTTCGGGCCGAACTCGCCCTGGCGGCGATCAACGACCCCGAGGAGGTGCTCGGCGAGCCGATCTTCGGGCCCCTGGCGGCCAGCCAGTTCGACTGGGACGCCCTCGAGTACGGCCTGGAACTGGGCTTCCGCCTCTCGGCGGCCTACGCGGTGGCGCCGCAGAAGCGGCTCGCGGCCCGCTTCCAGTGGTTCGGCCCCATGGACGACGGCTCGGCCCAGTCCGGCGGCCGCTTCGCCTTCGAGCCCGGGCCCGACGGTACGGGCGGCGTCTCGGACCCGGTGGACGGGGTCCTGGACCTCGAGACGCGGCTGTGGACCGGCGAGCTCAACTACGTCAGCGAGTTCTCCTGCTCGGGCTGCTGGCGCTGGGACCTGCTCGCCGGCCTGCGCGTGCTCTCGCTCGAGGACGACGCCCGGGTGGACTTCTCGCCCAACGCCGGCATCGACGACTTCACGGGGCCCGCCTTCATCGTGAGCGAGACGGAGAACCTCTTCGTCGGGGTACAGATCGGCGTCGCCGCCGCCTGGGACGTGTCGCCGTCCTTCGTGCTGACCGGCTCGCTCAAGGGCCTCGCGGGCAACGTCAGCCGGGAGGCGCGCGTCAGCGACCAGTCGATCTTCGTCGGCGGCCCCCACGCCTCGGGCAGCGAGGAGGACGAGTTCGTCCTGGGCGCCGAGGCGGAACTCGGCCTGCTGTGGCGGGTGACGCCCCGGCTGGGCGTGACCGCGACCTACACCCTCCTCCTGCTCGACGGCGTCCTGCGCGGCTACGACGCCATGGACTTCACCCACTCCACGTCGGGGGCCGTGCAGGCCCGCCAGCGCACCGACCAACTGGTCGCCCACAGCCTGTTCCTCGGGCTGGAACTGAACCTCTAGCCCGCCCGGGCGCCGGCCGCGCGGGGCGTGGGCGCGGCGGTCCTTGCGGGCGGCGCGCGGCGCTCGTACGCTCCCCCCCAGGCCGCGGAGCGCCCGCGGCCGGAGGGCGGAACCATGGGACGCACGCACCACCGCACGACGTCAAGGACCTGGCTCGCGTTGTTCGCGCTGGCGGCCGCCACGGCGCCGATCGGCACCGAGGCCGCGGCCCCGCCGCCCCCGCCCCAGCCCACGGCGCAGTTCGACAAGGCGTGGGTGCCCCAGGGCCCGACCGTGATCCAGAACGGGCAGGTGGAGGGGGCGACGATCGCCAACCTCGCCGTGGTCGGCGCGCTGCACAGCGTCGCCGCCCACCCGACCAACGCCGACGTCCTCCTGGTGGGCGCCGTCAACGGCGGCATCTGGCGCACGACCAACGCCACCTCGGCCAACCCGGTGTGGACGCCGGTCCTGGCCCAGGGCGGCCCGCTCGCCATCGCGGCGCTGGAGTACGACCCCACCGACCCGACCTGGAACACCCTGGTGGCGGGCGTGGGCTACATGACCTCGTACTTCCAGGGCACGACGACGCTGCCCGGCCTCCTGCGCTCCACGGACGGCGGCGTGACCTGGACCCCGCTCACCCACCCGGTGGTGCAGGGCGAGAACGTGATCGCCCTGGAGGCCCGCGGCAGCACGATCGTGGCCGGCTCCAACGCCCGCGCCCATTTCAACGCCTCCTTCGCCGCGCCGATCGTCCCGATCGGGGTCGGCCGCCTCATGCGCAGCACCGACACCGGGGCCACCTGGACGACGATCTCGGGGGGCGCGGGGACCGGGCTCCCGGCGGGGCCGATCTTCGACGTGGCCGGCGACCCGACCCAGACCAACCGCCTCTACTGCAGCGTCCAGGCGATCGGCATCTTCCGCAGCGACGACGCGGGCGCCACCTGGACGAACGTCTCGGCGGGCGACGTCACCCTCAACACCGAGATCACCAACCCCGGCAACAACAACTGCGAACTCTCCGTCGGGCCGACGGGGCGGCTGTGGACGGCCGTGGTGCGCAACGGCCAGGTGCGCTACATCGGCTACAGCGACAACGCGACGGCGGCGGCCCCGACCTGGACGGCGATGGACCTTCCGCTCACGCTCGAGAGCAACGCCCAGATCGAGGGGCTCAACCCGCGCGAGAAGCCGGGCAGCCAGGGCGCCACGCACCTCTCGATCGTGGCCGACCCCGTCCAGGCGAACATCGTCTACGTGGGCGGCGACCGCCAGGACGGCCCCTTCCCCAACGCCATCGGGGCCAACGACTTCAGCGGGCGCCTGTTCCGCGGCGACAGCACCCAGGTGCCCACGGGCGGGGTCTTCTCGCCCCAGTGGGCCCACCTCACCCACGTACAGAACCAGGGCTTCGTGGGCGGCGGCACGGCCAACAACTCGGCGCCGCACGCCGACAGCCGCGACATGACCTTCGCCGCCGACGGGACCCTGGTCGAGGTGGACGACGGCGGCGTGTACCGCCGCACGAGCCCGGGCACCAACGCGGGCGACTGGTTCTCGCTGATCGGAACGAACCTGCAGGTCACCGAGGCGCACGACCTGGCCTACGACCCGGTCCAGGCGTTCTTCCTGATCGGAAACCAGGACACGGGGACCGCCCGCCAGACGGCCGCGGGGAGCCTCACCTGGACCAGCGTCCCGCTCACGGGCCTGCCGGGCGTCGCCTTCAGCAATGGCGACGGCGGGGACGTGAACGTGGACGGCGTGAACCCGGCCGGAGGCTCCACGCACTACTCCTCCTTCTTCAACCTGGGCGCGTGGCGGCGCCAGGCCTACAACGGCGCCTTCGTGCTCCAGAGCGAGGTCTACCCGACGCTCACCGGCGCGGCGTTCGGGGCGCAGTTCAAGACGCCCGTCGAGCTCAACCGCCTGAACCCCGTGCGCCTGGTCGTGGGCGGCGGCAACGACGCGATCGAGTCCTTCGACCAGGGCACCAACGGCACCAACCTGGGGGTGGGCGCGATCAACCGGCCCGGCGCCATCGCCTACGGCGGGATCTCGGCCGGCGTGCCCAACCCGGACGTGCTGTACCTGGGCAGCGGCGCCAGCGTGTTCGTGCGCACCGCCGCGCCGCCGGCCGTGCCCGTCGCCTCGGCCACCTACCCTGGCGGCTTCGTGCGCGACATCGCGCTCAACCCCCAGGACTGGAACGCGGCCTACGTCGTCGACCCCACCGGCGTCTTCCAGACCCTGGATGCGGGCCTCACCTGGACGCCCGTCACCGGCGACCTCGTGGCCGTGGGCGGGCTGGACCCCATGACCGTCGAGTACGTCTCCGCCCCGGGCGGCGACGTGGTCCTGGTGGGGACCCGCAACGGGGTGTTCGGCTCGCGCCTGGCCACCCTGGGCACCTGGACGGCGCTGGGCACCGGTCTGCCCGCGGCCCGCGTGTGGGAACTGGGCTACGACCCCGCCGCGGACCTCCTCTACGCCACGACGCTCGGGCGCGGCGTGTGGGTCATCCCGCAACTCACCGTCCCGTCCGACGTGACCCCGCCCACGCTCTCGGCCGCGGTGTCGCGGAACCTGCTGTGGCTGCCGCGAAACGGCATGGTGAACGTCGGCCTCTCGGTCAGCGCGAGCGACGCGAGCCCCGACCCGCTCTCGGTCGTCGTGTCGGTGTACAGCGACGAGCCCGACGGCCTGCCGCCCTACGCGCCCGACGCCCTGGGCACCGTGCCGGGGGACACGCGGCTGCGCGCCGAGCGGGCCTACCCCGGCGACGGGCGGGTCTACCTCCTGGTCGTGGAGGCCTTCGACGCGGCGGGCAACCGCAGCTTCCTGTGCCGCAGCGTCGTGGTCCCCGTCGCGGCCACCACCTCGAGCATCCTCGGCGTGCGCGGGCAGGCCGCCTCCGCGGAGGCGTTCTGCAACGCGAACCTGGGCGCGGCGCCCGGCGGGTACTCGCTGCTGCTGTGCTACTCGTTCGCCGTGCCGTAGCGCGTCCGGCGGCGCGATGAGCGCACGGGCGTTCGCGCTGGCCACGCTCGCGCTCCTGGGCGTCGGGCTCCTGCTCTGGGCCGGGGACGAGCCCCCCGCCCCTTCGGCCCCGCCGGGGCCTTCCGGGCGGCCCGAGCCCCCCGGGCCGCCGGTGGCCGAGGTCGAGGAACGCCTTGCGCAGGCCGAGGCCGGCGCGGCCGCGGCCGCCCGCGCGCTGGAGGCGCTCGACCCCCCGGGGGCGACGCCGGCCGGCCCCTCCCGCCGCGCGGCCGCCCGCGCGGCGCTGCGGGCCCAGGTGGAAGCCCTCGAGGCCGCCGACGTCGAGGCGCGCCTGGAGGCCGGGCGCCGGCGGCGCCTGCGCGAACTGGGGCTTGACCTCACGCCGGGCCAGGAACAACGCGTGCTGGAACTCGTGAAGGAGGGCGAGGCCGAAGTGGCCGCGCTCACCCGCCGCATGCTGGAGGAGCGCACGGGGCACCTGCCCGAGACGCAGGCGGCCTTCGACGACCTGCGCGCCCGCTGGCAGGAGCGCATCCGCGCCGCCGTGCCGGGGTTGCCCGGGGAGCAGATCGCCGGGGCGTTCTTCCCGGTGCGGTAGCGTGGGCGCGATGGCGCGACCGCTTCGCCCCCTCGAGGCGCTCCTGATCGCCGGCGCGGTGGTCGCCGGGGGGTTGCTGGCCTACGACCGCCTGCGGGGCGCCGCCGACGAGCCGGCCGCCCCCTGGCCCTCGGCCGCGCCGCCGCCGGCGGCCACGGGCGGCGCCGAGGCGCTGGGGGCGCGCCTCGATGCGCTGGAGCGGCGCCTGGCGGACATCCGGGCCGACCTGGACGCGCTCGCGGCCGCCGGCCCGTCGGGCGCGGAGGGCGATCCGCTCGACGCCCGGGTCCTCGAGCGGCTCCGGCGCCAGCTCGACCAGATCGAAGCCGAACGCGAGGCGGAGCGCCAACTGCGCCTGGCCCGCCTGCGCGTCGAGCAGAGCGGCCTGGACCTCTCCGCCGAGACGCGCGCGGCGGTGGCCCGGCGCCTCGCCGAACACGAGACGGCCCTGGCCCGGCTCTGGACCCGGGTGCGCGACGGCGACCTCGCCTCCGGCGAGCCGCTGCGGGAGGCCCATGAGCGCCTGCGCGCGAGGACGGAGCGGGACCTGCGGGCGCTCCTGCCCCCGTCCGTGGACTCCGCCGCCCTCGAGCGCCTGTTGCCGGCGCCCGCCCGCCGCTGACGCGGGGCCTGCGCCGGGGGCGGGGGTCAGGTGCGCCAGCCGCGCGGGGTCAGGGCCGCCCCGCCCAGCGCCTCGAGCGCTGCGGCGTCGCCTCGAGGGTTTGCAGACTTATCAAACCTACTATGTCGCGCTGCGTGCTTTCGATGAAACCGGCCTCGCCGGCGG
>JAPKHB010000420.1 GCA_026647295.1 Planctomycetota bacterium
ACCCTCCCCCATTGACAAACTTTCCCGTCAATGCTGGGATGCCCGGCATGCACGAGGTCGAGGTCATCGAGGACCCCGCGGCGGCGACCGTGGCGCTCAAGCCCTCCCGCAGCCGGCTGCTGGCCGAGTTGGGCACCCCGGCGAGCGCCGCCGAACTGGCCAGCCGGCTCGGGCTCTCCCGCCAGCAGGTCAACTACGACCTGCGGGCGCTGGAGGCGCACGGGCTGGTGGGCGAGGTCGACACCCGCCGCTGGGGCGGGCTGGTCGAGCGGCGCCTGGCCGCCACGGCCGGGGGCTACGTGGTCTCGCCCGCCGCGCTCGGCCCCGCCGCCGCGACGCCCGAGCGCAGCGCCGACCGCCTCTCCGCCGGCTACCTCGTGGCCCTGGCCGCCCGGGCCGTGCGCGAGGTCGGAGAACTCCTGCAGCGCGCGCTGCGCACCGGCCGGCGCCTGGCGACGCTCTCGGTCGACGCCGAGATCCGCTTCCGCAGCGCCGCCGAGCGCGCCGCCTTCAGCGCCGAACTGGCGACCTTCGTCGCCGACCTCGCCGCCCGCTACCACGACGCCACGGCGCCCCGGGGGCGCCTGCACCGCGTCGTGGTGCTCGCCCATCCGATCGGCCGGGCGGACCCCACCCCCCCTTCCCCCACGGAGTCGAAGTCATGAGCGTGAAGCGCGAAGCGTCCGGGCGCCGCAGCGTCCAGGTCGAGGTCGAGGTCCGCGGCACCCCCGAGGAGGTCTGGAAGGCGATCGCCACCGGTCCCGGCATCTCCGCCTGGTTCGTGCCGACGACGCTCGAAGGGCAGGTGGGCGGCCGGCTCGCCCTGGACTTCGGCGGCGGGATGGTCTCGGAGGCGACGGTCACCGAGTGGGACCCGCCCCGGCGGCTCGTGGCCGAGGACAAGACCTGGCTCCAGGGCGGGCCGCCCGTGGCCACCGAGTGGACCGTGGAGGCCCGCCGGGGCGGCACCTGCATCGTGCGCGTCGTGCACAGCCTCTTTGCCAGCACCGACGACTGGGACGCCCAACTCGAGGGCACCGAGTCCGGCTGGCCGGGCTACTTCCGCGTCCTGGGCTACTACCTCGAGCGCCACGCCGGCGCCCCGGCGGCATCCTTCGTGCTCATGGCGCCGGCCGCGGGCGCCGGCCCCGAGATCTGGAACACCCTCTCCACGGCGCTGGGCGCCCCGGAGCCGCGCCTCGGCCAGGCGCTGCGGGTGCGGGCCCCCGGCGGCGCCGCGCTCGCCGGCACCGTCGAAGCCATCGACGACCTGCCCCAGGGCCGCGGCGTGATGCTCGGCCTCGAGGAGCCCACGCCGGGCGTCGTGCTCGCCAGCGCGATGGACTACATGGGCATGCGCATGGCGACGCTCCAGGCCTACTTCTACGGCCCCGCCGCCGCCGCGGCGGCCGCCCAGCAGCCGCAGTGGCAGGACTGGCTCCTTGGCCTCTTCCCCCCGCCCGCGGCGGCGGAGGCCCCGCCGGCGTCCTGACCGCCGCCCGCCGCTCGTCCCGCACCCGTCCCCGGAGACCTGCCATGCGGCCCACCCGCCTGACGCCCCTGCTCGCCCCGCTTGCCCTGCTGCTGCTGGGCGCCTGCGGCGGCGAGGGCCCGGCCCCGGATCCGCCCCCGGCCGCCGAAGCGCCCGCCCTGCGCCTGCACTACCTCGAGATCGTGACGCCCGAGGCGGACGCCACCTGCGCGGCGCTCGAGGCCCTTCACGGCGTGCGCTTTGGCGCCCCGGAGCCGGCGCTGGGCAACGCGCGCACGGCGCCGATGCGCGGCGGCGGCCGCCTGGGCGTGCGCGCCCCGCTGCGCGCGGACGAAGCGCCCGTCGTGCGGCCCTACCTCTGGACCGACGACGTCGCCGCGGCCGTCCCGGCGGCGCAGGCCGCGGGTGGCGCCCTCGCGATGGACGCCACCGAACTGCCCGGCCTGGGTCGCTTCGCCCTCTACGTCCAGGGCGGCATCGAATTCGGCCTCTGGGGCCGCTAGCGACAGCGTCCGAACGCGGCTATCCGGGGCTTCCCGTTCCCGTCTGCGGGCCCGCCCCGGCGTCCGGGTCGCAACCCGGTTCGGCGTCCGGCTCCGGCGGCCAGCCGTCGGGCACCGGGTGGTCCTCGAGGCGCAGCGGCGGCGGCGGGCTCCCGACGAAAAGCACCAGGCGCGGGATCCCCTCCCGGTCGCAGAACTCGTCCAGGCGCTCGCGCAGCCACCGGCGCGGCGCCGCAGACCCGGGCGGGAAGTAGAGGACCAGCGAAGCGAACGCGCCCTTGCGCATCACCTGCCAGGTGAAGCCGCCCCGCGGGCGCAGCCGCTGCGCCTCCGCCAGCACGAGTTCCACCTGCTCGTCCGTGACCGGCCGCGGCGGCGGAACGTCCTCCGGCCGCACCCCGGGCGGCGGGGCGACGGTCAAGCGGGGGGCCACCACCTCAAAGCGCGGGGCCAATCCCTCGCGCTTGCAGAAGCGCTCCAGTTCGGCTCGGAGCCCGCCCCCCGGCAGCGCGGAGTCCCAGGCCTCGATGCGCAGCCACGGCTCGCCGTCGCGCTCCTCCAGGGACCACGCAACCCGCGGGAATCGGCGCCGCGCCTCGCCCAGGATCCGCTGGAGATCCTTGGGCAGATCGGGAGCATCGGGCGTCCGCCACGCATCGTCCGACATGGGAAACCCTCCGAGGCCCCCCAGCCTACCGCCACGCCCGCCCGCGTGCCCTGGCCCGGGGGCCGGAGCCCACCCCCGCCGGGCGCGCGCCCCCCT
>JAPKHB010000421.1 GCA_026647295.1 Planctomycetota bacterium
CTCGACGCCGCGCTGGCGGCCGCCTACGCGACGGACCCCGAGCCCTTCGTGATCGGCGGGGCCCGCCTCTACGCCGCCACGCTGCCGCGGGCCACGCGCCTCGAGGTGACCGCCATCGACGAGCCCTGGGAGGGCGACACCTGCTTCCCGCCCTTTGCGGAGGCCGAGTTCGAGGTGGTCGCCCGCGAGCCCGCGGCGACCCCGGGCGTCACCTTCCTCTCCCTCGTGCGCCGGGGGCGCGGGGCCAGGCCCCGGGCCTGATCCGGCGCGCCGCGCGCCCGGGGGGTCAGCGGCCCCAGAGCCAGGCCCGGAAGAGGGCGTCGGCGTCGGCGAGCGCGGCCCGGCTGCACCACTCGCCGGCCTGGTGGGCCTGGGCCGGCGCGCCGGGCCCGAAGTTGGCCGCGGGAATGCCCCAGGCCGAGAGCCGCCCGACGTCGGTCCACGCCTGCTTGGCCCGCCGCTCGACGCGCCCCGCGCCCGCGGCGAGCAGGCCCTCGAGCAGCGCGTTGCGCCCCACCACGGCCCCGGCCGGACAACGGTCGGTGACCTCCACGCGCACCTCGCCGCGGGCCCAGGCGGCCTCGCCCACGGCCTCGCGCACGAAGGCCTCCAGGTGCGCCTCGGCCTCGGGCAGGCTGCGGTCCGGGGCGAAGCGCAGGTTGAGGTTGAGCGCGAACTCCCGCGGCACGACGTTGCGGGCGCCCTCGCAGCGGACGAGCGTGGCCGAGCACACCTCCCGGAACGTGAGCCCCTCCTGGACCACGTCGCGGGGCGCGAGCGCGGCGAGGCGCTCCAGCAGCGGCGCCGCGGCGTGGATGGCGTTGCGGCCCTGCCAGGGGCGCGCGCTGTGGGCGGCCTGGCCCTGAAAGCGCACCCAGGCGTGCAGCGTGCCCAGGCACCCGAGTTCGAGGTGGTTGTCCGTGGGCTCCAGCGCGAGCGCGAGGTCGACCCCGGCGAAGGCCTCGGGGGCGGCGGCGGCGACCTCCGGGAGCCCCGAGGCGTCAAAGGGCCCCTCCTCGCGGGCGTAGAGCACGCCGACCAGGTCGGCCGCCGCGGGGCGGGCGCGGGCCGCCTCCAGCACGGTGAGCAGCAGCGCGTCGGCGCACTTCATGTCCGAGGCGCCCAGCCCGAAGAGGCGCCCGGCCTCGAGCCGCGGGGGGTTCGCGCCGGCCGGGGGCACCGTGTCCAGGTGCCCGAGGAGGAGCAGGCGCGGGTGGCCCCCTCGCGGCGGGTGGGGCCACAGCGCCAGGCTGTCGCCCGCCCTGGCGACGCGCGCGAAGCCCGCCGCCCGGGCGCGGCGCTCGAGGTGGTCGGCCAGGGCCCCCTCGGCCCCGGTGACGCTCGGGATCGAGAGCAACTCCAGGGCGAGGGCCTCCAGCGGCGTCATGCGCCCAGCGCGAACGTCCGGAGGGTCTCGTTGAGCGAGGTCTTGGCGTCGGTGCTCTGCGTGCGTTCGCCGATGATCAGGGCGCAGGGGACGTCGTATTCGCCGGCCGGAAAGCGCTTCTTGCGCATGCCCGGGATCACCACGGCCCGCGGGGGCACGTGGCCCTTGCCGGTGACCGCCGTCGGCCCCCGCACGTCGATCACGGGGGTGCTCGCGGTGAGCACCACGTTGGCCCCGAGCACGGCGCCGCGGCCGACGTGCACGCCTTCCACGACGATGCAGCGCGAGCCCAGGAAGCACTCGTCCTCCACGATCACGGGCCGGGCGCCCGGCGGCTCGAGCACGCCGCCCAGGCCCACCCCTCCGCTCAAGTGCACCCCCCGGCCCACCTGCGCACACGAGCCGACGGTGGCCCACGTGTCGATCATCGTGCCCGAGCCCACGCGGGCCCCGAGGTTCACGAAGCAGGGCATCGCCACGACGCCCCGCTCGAGGAAGGCGCCGTAGCGCAGGATCGCGCCGGGGACCGCCCGCACGCCCGCGGCGCCGAGGTCCTGCTTGAGCGGGACCTTGTCGCGAAAGCGCAGCGGCCCGGCGACGTGCTCCTCCATGGGCGCGAGCGCGAACCAGAGGGTGACGGCCCGCTGCACCCAGGCGTGGACGGTCCACGGGCCCTCGTCCGCGGCCGGCTCGGCCACGCGCAGCCGGCCCGCGTCCAGGTCGTCCAGCACCGAGCGCACCGCCTCGGCCACCGCGGGCTCGCCCAGCCGCGTCCGGTCCTCGAAGGCGGCGTCCACCAGGGCGGCGCGCGGGTCGGGGGGGCGGTCGCAGGGGGGCATCGGATCTCCAGGGTGACGGGGTCAGGCGCGCGCCCAGCGTTGGACCGCCGTGGCGCACTCCGCCACGGAGGGGACGAGCGCGGCCCGCACCCACGCCTCCTGGCCGGCCCCGAAGAAGGACCCAGGGCTCACGAGGATGCCGGCCTCGAGCAGGCGCGCGGCGTAGGAGGCGTCGGTCGCGCCGGCGGGCACGCCGATCCAGAGGTAGAAGGTGCTGGTGGAGGGATAGACCTCGAGGCCCAGGGCCTCGAGGCCCGCGGCCAGCACGCGGCGCTTTTCGGCGAAGGCGGCGCGGCGCGCCTCGACGTGCGCCTCGTCGGCCCAGGCGACGGCGCTGGCGGCCTGGGTCCACACGGGTGGAGCGAGGCCCATCCCCGCGCGGGCCGCCCGGAAGGCGGCCACGGCGCGGGCGTCGCCGGCCACCATGCCCGTGCGGTAGGCCGTCATGCCCGAGCGCTTGGACAGGGAGTGGAAGGCGAGGCAGCCCTCGCGCCCGAACTCGAGCAGCGAACGCGGCGGGCGGCCCGCGTAG
>JAPKHB010000422.1 GCA_026647295.1 Planctomycetota bacterium
AGGGCGTCTTCGAGTACGTGGACTGCTCCTTCCTCCGCATCACCAACTTCACGGTGGAGGTGGACGGGGACGAGGCCACGGGCAAGGACTACTTCGTGCACTCGGGGTACGGGCCGCGCAACCGGCCGCCAGGGACGCGCAGCTACACCGAGGGACGACACTTCTGAAGCCCCACACTTGCTCGAGCTGAGCGGGGGCCTCAAGATCCGTCTGGATTGCATAAATTCGTCACGATTTAATGTATCCGTTTCCTGAGATGTCATTTCGAGCGCCACCGAGAAATCTTCGGCGGGGGCCGGAAGCCGACGCCGCCCTCCTGCGCCGCGAACTCCTCGCCCACCTCGGCCCGGACGAGCTGGCGGCGTTCGAGGCCGCCTACGGGCTCTAGCCCAGCCGCCGCACGAACCGGGAGCGGCCGGGCCCGCGGCGGCCCGCGCCGTCCGCCCTGTCCCCCTCGGGCCGTAGGTTCCGACGCCATGCTCAACCTGCGCAGCCTCTCCTTCCGGCGCTACCGCATCCGCGGCGGCGTGCCCTCCCCGTTCACCGACGACTTCCACCGGCGGCTGACGGCCCGGCGCTTCGAGCCGCTGGCCGCGGGCGAGGAGCGCGCCTTCGGCTGGGTGACCGCGGACAACCTCCTGCGCACCGACTTCGGGATCGAGACCGTGGTGCGGGGCGAGTACGCGGCCTTCGCCCTGCGCCTGGACCGGCGCCGGGTGAGCCCCCGCCTGCTCAAGGCCCACCTGGACCTGGAGGTCGGCGCCCGCCTGGCCGCGGCGCGCGACGCGGGGGGGCCGGCGCGGATCTCGCGCGAGGAGCGCCGGGACCTGCGCGAGGGCCTGCGCAAGGAACTGCTCGCCCGCGCCCAGCCGAGCGTCGACGCCTGGACCGTGCTGGTCAAGCCCAAGCCCCGCCTGGCCCTGGTCCTGACCCTGGGGCGAACCGCGAACGAGTTGGTCCAACTCCTCTTCCGCGACACCTTCGAGCGCGAACTGGAGCCGCTCACGCCCTGGCGCCGGGGGGCGGAACTGATGGCGGGCGGGCCGGGGGCGCGCGGGCCGGCCCAGGCGCTCGCCGAACTCGAACGCACCGAGTGGCTCGCGGCCGGGTCGGCCGGGTCGACGCCCGCGCCCGCCGGCGGCCGCCTGGCCGAAGGGAGGCTGCGATGATCGCACCGGTTGGACGCGGCGAACCCGCGGCGGATCCCACGACCTGGGTCGAGACCCCCGAGGGCCTGGACTACCTCGGCCCCGAGTTCCTCACCTGGCTGTGGTGGCGGGCGGAGTGCGCGCCCGGCTTTCGCCACCCGGACGGGACGGAGGTGTTCGTGCACTTCGACGAGCACCTGGAGTTCCGCGGCGAGCGCGCGGCGGCGCGGCGCACGGTGCTGCGTTCGGGCATGCCCGGCGCCAGCATGGAGGCGCGCGCGGCGCTGCGCAGCGGCAAGGCGCTCGTGGCCGCGCGGCTGCTCCTGGCCCGGGGCGAGGAGGAGGTGCGCTTCACCCTCAAGGCGGCCGAGTTGGACGTGAGCGGCCTGCGGCTGCCCGCGCCCGAGGGCGAGACCCGCGAGGAGCGCCTCCTGGCCAGCCTGGAGGCGCAGGAACGCTTCCAGCAGGACCTGGACCTGTGCCTGCGGACCTTCCTCGAGGTGCGCCTCACCTCGGGCTGGGCCGAAGAGGCCGCGCGCATCCGCGCCTGGAGCCGTTCGCCCAGCGCCGACGAGCAACTCGTGCCCGGCGGCGCCCCGGGCGACCCGGATCCGGAGTGAGCCGGCCGGCGTGAGGTCGGCGGGAGGTCGGCGGGAGGCCCTCGGTCCGGGCGGGTACAGTCCCCGCGTGGGACAGGGCGCCGACGGCTTCCGCTGCACCGCGATCCTCGCCGGGCTGCTGCTCGGCGCGGGCGCCTGCGCGGCGCCCGCGCTCCACGCCCGCGTCCCGCGCGTGGACGGCGCCGTGTCCGGGCCGGGACCGGAGTGGGAGGCGGCCGCCGACCCCGAGCGCCTCTTCGAGGGGATCGAGGGCCTGTGGGCGGCGCTGAAGGAGGAGCACGCGCGGCCGATGGCCGGTGAGGAGCCGGAGGTGCGCCGGCGCCCCGACCTGGAACGCAGCGCGCAGGCGCGCTACCGCGCGCGCGGCTTTGGCGGCCCGGTGCGCCACGTGCTCGCCCTGGCCGCGACCGGCCGAACGCCCGCCCGGCCCGCCCAGGTGGCCGACCTGATCGCGGCCCCGGAGGTGGAGCGGCGGCTGCTCGCCGCCACCCGCGTGGAGCGCGTCGCCTGGCCCCTTGACCGCCCCGCGCACCAACGCCAGGTGCTGCGCGTGCGCATCGACGACCTGGGACCGCCGGGCCTGGGCACGGACCTGGACTTCCACCTGGCGCTCGAGCGCTGGGACCTGCCCGACGGGCGCATCGTGCTGCGCTACGACCCCCACGTCCCGCCGGCGCCCCGGCGCGTCACGCTGTGGCGCGGGGCCTGCCTGATCGAGCCGCTCCCCGGGGGGGGCGCGCGGGCGACCGAGGTGATCCTCCTGGGCACGGACTTCCACGCGCCGCTGGTGGGGGGCCTGCTGTTGCGACAGGCGCAGGCCCGGCTCACCCACCGTGCGCTCAACCTCTGGGTGCGCGCCCGCCAGGCCGCGGCGATGGAGCCCGCCGTCCGGGCCCGCTGACGCCGCGGCCGGCGATCAGTCCGCCGGCGTCAGGCGCCCGTCGCCGTCGCGGTCCAGGCGCCGCCACTCCTCGTCGCTGCCGGGGAAC
>JAPKHB010000423.1 GCA_026647295.1 Planctomycetota bacterium
AGAGCCAAGTACACCACCGCCGCCGTTCTGGAATCCTCTGTATCGGCCGACACACCCCGCGGCGTTGCAGTCTACTAGAGACCAAGAAGATGCCAGTGAGGACCGCAACATAGGCCCAGGCGGCGGGCGCAAACAAGTCCCGCCCCTACGCATCCCGAACCAGGTCCCGGGTATGGGCGTCATTCGGTTGGCATTCGGCTCTGCGATCAATGCGCCTGACCTGACTTGGATAGTTGTCCCTTGGCTGGTGAGATATGATAGTCCTAGGTCACAATTGGAACACATCGGTGACTGCATCGCGTCGGCCGGAATTGAATGCTACTGGCTTGATGACTGTCTCTATGTCTCCCATCAACGAGTACTTGGCTTGCCAGTCTTAGCGTTTGAGATCCGGGTGAATCTCTCAGGAGTTGCCTTCCCGTGGCATTGGGTAATCGGGCTCTGGCCTCCCAAGCGGAATCTAGCTGAACCAGAGTTGGTAATCCCCGAGGAGACCAGCGTGACCCTCAACAGGCACGGGTTCGGTTTTGCGACTCCCACTTCTGGATCGCGGCGGCCTGACTCCATGCGTGGCCTCGACGCGGCACTCCCTGCCTCACACGGTCTCGGCGCCCGTCCGTTGGTGCCAGGGCTAGAGGCATTCATCGGGAGCGCGCCCCCACACGCGACCAAGCCCGCGGCGCCTCCCGACTTCGCCGCTGGCAACCGAGCGAGGAATAGCGACCTGCCATTCGTCCGGTCGTCGGTGCAGAGGGGGTCAGGAGTTCCGCCAGGATCCGGTGACAACTTGGAGTCGAGAGGTCCATGAACGTCGCGGCAGGCCTGCGCCGGCTACCGGCACTCATACTTGTGCTGATCCTGCACGGCTGCGGGGACGACCGACGCAGTGGTGCGATCATCGGTTCCACCAGGCCGGAGGACTCGGCTGCCCATGCGTTTGTGCGCCTGGTTCTCTCGCGCCGCCCTTCGTTCAACCCGATGGTTGGGGAGCAGTGGTGTCGCGTGTACTGCGTCGACTCCTCCTGGACCATCACTCCAGGACCCTTGCCAGGAGACGGAGAAGTCTCCCTGTGGCGCTGGAAAGACGGCGGATGGCAACTGAGCGATGTACTGTACTTCCAGCGGGAAATGGAGCCAGACTTCGAGTGGCAGCCAACAAGGTGCATTCCCCCAGAGTGCTGGGGCTCGCCCCGGATCGGAATCGCCATCGTGAGTCGTGTCGTTCGCGAGGATCCTGATCTCCCACGCCTGGAGACATCTCCATGCCAGGGGGCAACCGTCACACTCGTAGCGGGGCGATTCGGGACCCCTACGTGGGACGCCCCAACCGCTGTCAGCAACCAACGCGGAATTGTCCAGTTCGGCACCCTAGCCGGCGACATGTGGTATGCAGACGTGAGCGCGCCTGGCTACTGTCGCCTGCGGGTTCCGGTGCCTGCCCCCTCCGATGACGCCGAGGACGTGCCTTGGTTTCCACTGTACCCAGCCCGCCAGATCGCCGTCGAAGTCCGTGTCGCCGACAAACCAGCCCCGGCAGGCACAGAACTGCGAGTTGCGATTCCGGATGTAGGGGGGTCTCTTGATCTTTGCTACCCCGCGGTTGCAGATGGAGTGTTTCTTGTGGAAGAGCCCATTGATGCCATCACGGTGTACGTAGCGAAGCTCCCGGATGGGCGAACGCGCACTCTTCGGAGATTCGGTCAGGACGGTGCCATCATTATGTCCTTCCCATGAGGGTTCTTCAGGGGTAGTTCATCCCACCCTCAGCACCCCTACACCGTGCCACGACATTTTGCAGTGCTCCGTGCCACGACCTTCTGCACCTTTCGTTCGAGTTCTCGTCGCCATGGCTGGTTCAGAGCCTATCGGACAGCCGCCCGGAAGGCCACCCCCTACCGCCGGCCAGCATCACCCCGGGGCGACGGCCTGCCCGGGGCGCTACGGCCGGGGCCGGGCCCCCAAGGAGGGTCCGCCAAGCCCGCCGCCGGCCGCGCCGGGCGCCGCCTCGGCTGTCGAGAACTCGACAGAAACCCCTTCCAGACCAAAGACGCCATTACCAGGGGCCTCCAGGAGGTGGTGCTCCTGTACCCCGGTCTGCTCAGGTCCCGCGCTGGCAGCCCGGTCGAATTCACGCCGCTGATGACGGCCGGCAAGGACTCCGGAACCGTCCGCTGGCAAGAACTTGTCCAGCCCTCCATGTTCGGAGGCTATTCCATCCTCCGCGGGCTTCCGCACAGCGCCGGGAAGGAGGTCTCCACTCTGGCCGCTCGCGTGCGCGGCAAGGACGGTGTGAACGCGATCGTCGTCGCCGACGCCGATTGGCTCGGCGAAGAGTTCTTCGAGATCCGCCGCCGCGGCATCGAGGGGTTGAACTTCGATAACGTCGGACTGGCCCTCAACGCGATCGACTCGCTGGCCGGCGACGCCAGCTTCCTCGCTCTTCGCAAACGCCGCCCCCGCTACCGAACGCTCGAAAAGCTCGAAGAAAAAACCCGTGCTTACGAAGAGCAACGCCGCGCCGAGAGCGAACAGGCGGCCACGCAAGCCGAACTCCGTCTCAAAGAGGCCCAGGCCCGCCTCGATGCCGCGGTCCAGGCGGGGCAGCTCGCCGCCGCCGGCCAGCAGGCGGTCGCAGTGGGCGATCGCCTCCTCGTGGGCGCCGAACTCCTCGACCAGCAGCTCCGCGCGGTTCAGGTGGGCGGAGACGAACTTGGGGTCCGCCTTCACGGCCAGCTCGAACTCCGCCAGCGCC
>JAPKHB010000424.1 GCA_026647295.1 Planctomycetota bacterium
GATAATCAATTGGACGTGCTCCAATCGAGCACCCCCCAGGCAAACTCACCTTAGCATAACCATATTTTGACAAAAGAGGGCCGTCGTCGCACTGCTCGCCGGGGTCGACGACGCCATTGCCGCAGCCGGTGCAATCGGGGTCGGTCGCCGGCGTGCAGCCGTCAGGGCAGCAGCCGTCGCCTGCTCCTTCACCGCGTCAAAGCCCGCCCGGAGGTAGGAGCGGGGCGGGATGTGGAAGGTGCCCCCCTTCGTCTTGCGCACGTAGCCAAGCTCGACGTGGGCCGGGTGCCAGCCCTCCCGCGCGCCGGGCCGCGGGTTCTTCGGGGCCTTTCGCGGCGCCAGGACCGTCTTGTCCACGAAGACCGCCACGCCGATCCGCTTCCGTGACCGGCGGCTCGCGCGCAGCTTGAGCGAGCGCCGAAGGTTGCCGGTCTTCCGCGGCACGCGGGCCTTTACGGCCGTGAGGATCACCTTGCCCCCAGCCCGCAGTGCCGGCCGGAAGACCTTCTTCTGGGCCCCGAGCGCCAGGGCGTTGAACGCGGCCTCCAGTTCCGTGGCGCCCTCAAAGCGAACGACGAGCGCGCCCTTGCTCACGTCAGCCTCCAGGCACCAAGTTCACGCGGTCGGCAAAGGAGAGCAGGCGCTGCCAGCTGACCTCCGGGTCGTCCCCCGGGGGCGTGGCGCGGGGCCGGGGCGGCGCCGGCCGCTCCTCCTCGTCCAGCCACCGGAAGTACGCGTCCCATTCGGAGACCTCCCGGGAGCTGAGCTGTTCGAGCAGCCGGCGCGGGCTCGCTACGTGGAGCTCGCGGCAGAGGCGGAAGAGGAACCGCCGCCAGGGGTCCCGGCGGATTTTCCCAGGAGCGCCTGGACCTCCTCCTCGGAGACGGCCGAGAGCCGGTCCACGACGCGGTAAAGGCGGTCAAGCACGCGGGCGTCCTTCGCGGCGAGGACCTCGATGTCTTCGAGGCGGAAGAGGGGCTTGCCCTCGGCGTCCCGCGCCGCCCGCACCACCGCCCGGGCGTGGAGGCGCTTCCGGCCCGCCCCGGGGGCGAAGTCCGCCGCGGCAGCGAGCTCGGTTGACTCCTCCTCGAGCTGGTCGCGCTGGTCGGCGGTGAGCGGGTGGACGTGGACCACGACCCCCTCGCCCCACTCGGGGCAGGGGACGGCGATGGGACCGAGGCCCGGGGACTGGAGAATCATCTCGCGCAGGGTGCTCACGGTCAGGCCGCCTTCACGACGTTGAGGAGGCCGGTGAACTTGACCGTCAGCGTGGCGGTCATCTTGGCCCCCAGGTTCATCTCCGCGCCCCACTCCTGGAGCCAGCCCTGGCCCACCAGGCGCGCGGGCGAGGCCGCGCCCTTGGGCTTTCGGTACACGACCTCGATCTCCTCGGGGTCGTCGGGGTCGGTGCGCTTGGGCGGGTTGGACGGGTCATAGTGGACCTGGAGCTGGAGCTGCCCCGGGTCCTCCAGCGGGTCCACGATGAACGTCTTCCCGCCGATCTCGTCCGCGCCGGGTTCCGGCGTGCCCATGTGGCTGGTCTCGATCAGCGCCCGGGCCACGCCCGAGTGCGAGACGGTGAGGATGTCGGCCTCAAAGCCGCTCTTGCCGAAGGCGATCCGTAGGCCGTTGGAGACGGAGACGAACTTGTTGCTCATGGAACTACCTCACGGGCTCACGCGCGTGCCAGACCTCGAAGTCCAGGCGCCGGACGAAGAGCCGCCGCTCGCTTCCGTCCGCGGCCGTCTCGACGTCGTCGGCTTCCTCGGGCGAGGACACCTCGACGTCCTCGGTGCCCATGGACCCCGAGTAGCGCGAGAGGCAGGCGCGCAGCGCATCCCCCACCGCGTTCCGTTCCCGGTTGGAGGCGGCGACGACGGTGAACTGGTAGGTCGGGCTTCCGATCGCGGCCTCGCCGGCGAGGTGGTCGTGGGGCGGGTTCGAGATCCGGGAGCGGAGCACGTAGGGCACCGGCGCCGAGGCGGGCGCGAACTCGGGGTAGATCCGGTCGCCCACGAGCCCCTTGAGCCGCGCGTCCGAGAGGCAGTGGTCCTGGAGGGCCTCGTCGATCACGCCGGGACCTCCTCGGCGAGGACGATCGTCTCGTCCTTGCGCTCGTCGGTCGTAAGCACGGAGTGGACGTGGAGCGCCCGGCCTTCCTCGAACACCAGGCGGTCCCTGGCCTGAAGCGTCGGGTGGTAGCGCAGCGTCACCCGGTGCGTGACCCGGGGCTCCTGGCGCTGGGCGAGCTCGAGCTTGCGGCCCGAGAGCGGCTCGACCTGCCCCCAGGCCACGCCCTGCGGCGCCCACTGGAGCACGACGCCACCGTCGGCCTCGCGGTCCTCGACCGCGACCTCGTGGACCAGCAGGTGACGCAGTTCGCCAAGGCGCATCACGGCACCGCGTGTCCGCTGGCGAACGGCCCGCCGGGTACGAGGTCCAGGCCCCCGTCGCCGTCGCCCACGCCCAGGATCGTGGTGTGCCAGCCCGTCGCAAGGTCGCTCGACCCCGGGCCCGTGCCCGTGGGGCTTCCGAGCACGGCGATCCCCCCGGGCGTGCCGGAGACGCCGTAGACGGTGCCCTTCACCGGCGCCGCCCCGGCCCCCAGGATCACCTTCCCGCCCTTCTGGTAGCGGATCGGCTGGTTCGCCAGCGCCCCGTGGAGCGCGACGCCCCGGGCCTTCGCCGCCGCCAGCGAGAGGTTCGCGTCGGCGAGCTTGATCTTCCCGTCGGCCTGGTCCTCGT
>JAPKHB010000425.1 GCA_026647295.1 Planctomycetota bacterium
GGGCGCCTCGGGGCGCAGGTCGAAGATGCCGCCCTCGCTCATGCGGGCTCCGCTTCCGGCTCGCGCCAGTCGGCGATCGCAAACGTGCCCAGGAGCCAGAGCGCAAGGCCGTGGTCCACCAGGATGAAGATGGTCGCCTGCACCGCGCCGCCCGCCGTCACACCGACCGCGGTCTGGGAAAGCGCGTAGATCCGCGCCTCGAACGGCAGGAGCAGCCCGACCCCCAGCACAAGGGCGCAGCCCAGCAGCACGTGGCGGTGGGGCACCAGCAGGCAGGCGAGCGGGCCCGCCACCGCGGCGAGCGTGACCAGCGCCCGGGGGACGGTGGTGTAGTGGTGGTAGTAGGGGTGCTGGTCCGGCAGGGGCGTTCCGTCCAGCAGCATGCGGATGTCGTAGAACACCGCGCCTAGGAGCGAGACGCCGGACTCCGTGAAGCCGGCCGCCAGGGCGAGCAGCAGGCCGGCCCCGCCGAGTACCCCGAGCGCACGGCCCGCCCGCTCGCGACCCGGGCGCCGGGCGAGCAGGAGGCCGCCCCCGAGCAGCACCATCGGGAAGAGTTGGTTGAAGTTGTAGACCTCCGAGGTGAGGCCCGCCGAGCCCTGGGTGCACTCGACCAGGAGCAGCGCCGCGGCGCCCAACGCGAAGCCCGCCCGCAGCCGCCAGCGGGCGGAGAACGCCCCGATCATCAGGATCGCGCCGGTGAGCCCCCAGAGCAGGACGAGTACTCGCGGGGCGAGCGGGTGCCCCCCCGCCACGAACACCTCCCAGGGCCAGGCGGGCAGCCGCGGGTCCAGCCCGGGGATGCGGTTGGCGATCAGGAAGAGCACCAGCACCATCAGGAAGCCGGTCACGGCGAGCGCCGGCGAGGTGGCCGGGGAGGCGGCGGTTGCCGGCGGCGGGGGCGCGTCCCGGTTCATGGGGGGTGCATTTGAGCAGAGCCCCCACGGCTCGCCAAGGCGGCCCGACCGGCTACCCGCCGGTGAGCAGCGCCAGGGCCTCGCGCAGCCGCTCGAACTTGCGCCGCGCGGCGTCCTGGATCTCCGCGTCCAGGTGGGCGACCTTGTCCGGGTGGCAGGTCAGCGAGCGCTCGCGGAACGCCGCCCGGATCTCCTCCTCGGACGCCCCGGCCCCCACGCCAAGGAGCGCGAGCGCCTCCGCGAGCCGCCGGACCGCGCCCTCCCCGGCCGGGGCCGCGCGGGGTCGCCGCGGCGGCCGAACGCGCTCCTGCGCCGGTCCGTCCGCCGCCCCCTCTGGGCCGGGACCTTCGTCCCCGGCGGCCCCGCGGCGGGCGCGCACCCAGGCCGGGGTGCGCTCCTCGGGGGGGACCTGGGCGGGGGGCGGTTCCCCGGGCCGCGCGTAGCGCCCTTCGCCGTGGGGGATGAAGCGCATCACCCGGCCGCACCCCGGGCAGGCGTATTCCAGGAAGGGGCCGCCCCGGCCCTCGGGCCGGGGGCGCAGGATTCCGACCCCGGCCAGGTCGGCCGGGCCATAGGGCGTGCCGCACCTGCCGCATTGGCCCTGTTCCATGCGCGTCGATCCTATCCCGTCCGGGACCCGAACCAGCCCCGGCGCCCGCACGGCCTGCCCGCCCCCGCTTGACCTCGGCCCGCGCCGGTCCACCATCGCCCCCTCGCCCCCGCCGCCCGCCGCCGGAGCCCGTCATGCACAGCCGCCGCCAGAACAGCAACCGCCGCAAGCGCAAGGCCGGCTTCCGGGCCCGCATGCGCACGAGCAAAGGGCGCAAGATCGTGAACCGTCGGCGGCGCCTGCGCGGCACGTTCCCCTAGCCCACCGGCCGACGGCGAGCGCCCCCGGCCCCCGCGGCGCGGCCCGCGGAGGTACGCTCTCCGGTTGATGGCAAGCCCTCCCCCCCGGCCTTCCCGTGCGACCCGCCGGGGGTTCCTCAAGGCGGGGGCGGCGGCCGCCGCCCTCACCCTCGGTCCGCCAGCGCGGGGCGACGAGGCCCCGATGCCGACGCGCCCCTTCGGCCGCACCGGGGCGCGCGTGAGCCTCTTCGGCCTGGGCTGCTTCGTACTCGGTTCCCTGCCCGACGACGAGCAGGGGGCGCGCCTCGTCACCCACGCGCTCGAACGCGGCTGCACGTACCTGGACACCGCGCCCTCCTACTCCAGCGGGCGCAGCGAGCGGCGCGTCGGGCTCGCGCTCCGGGCGTGGAAGGGGCCGCGGCCCCTCGTCGCCTCCAAGACCCACACGCGTACGGCGGACGCGGCCTGGCGGGACCTGGAGGGCAGCCTGTCGCGCCTCGGGGTCGGGCGCCTGGACCTGCTCCAGATCCACGCGGTGCGCGACGCGGAGGACCTCGACCGCGCGCTGGACGAGAAACACGGCCCGCTGGCCGCGCTGCTGCGCGCGCGCGAGCAGAAGCTGGTGCGCTGGCTGGGGGTGACGGGCCACTTCGATCCGCGCACCCTGGTGGACGCCCTGCGGCGCTTTGCCTTCGACGCGATCCTCTTGCCGCTCAACTGCGTGGACCCGCTCTACGAGATCCCCGGCGAGCCGCCCGAACGCCTCTCGTTCCTCGAGCAGGCGCTGCCGGCGGCGGTGGGGGCGGGGGTGGCCCGCGTGGCCATGAAGGTCTTCGCCTCCGGCGGGCTGATCGAGCGGGGCCTGGACCCCGAGCGTTGCCTGCGCTTCACCTACGGGCTGGACGTCAGCACCTGCATCGTGGGTTGCGCCACGCCCGCGCAGGTGGACCTGGC
>JAPKHB010000426.1 GCA_026647295.1 Planctomycetota bacterium
GGAAGATACTCCGCCCGGCGGCCGGCCGTGATGGGATGGGGCGGCGTCCGCCCGCCCTGGCGGCCCGCCCGGCGGGCCCGCGCCCCGGCGGCGGGCCGCTCCCATGCCCGCGCCCCGCCCCCCGACCGTGCCCGTGCTGGAGGTGTACTCCACCTTCCAGGGGGAGGGGCTGCGCGTGGGCGAGCGGCAGGTGTTCGTGCGCCTGGCCCGCTGCGACCTGCGGTGCGCGTTCTGCGACACGCCGGAGTCGTACCCGACGCCGGACAACGCCCGGGTGCAGCGCCAGCCCTTCGGCGCCAAGGACGAGGCCCTGCCCAACCCCGTGGCGCTCGACGTGCTGCTCGCGGCGGTCGAGCGCCTCGACGATCCGCCCGGCCTGCACGCGGCCGTCTCCATCACCGGGGGCGAACCGCTGCTCCACCCGCACGCGGTGCACGCGCTGGCGGTGGGGGCGCGGCGGCTGGGCCTGCGCGTGCACGTGGAGACCGGCGGGCACCGGCCCGGCGCCGTGGCCCACGTGCTCGAGGTCGTGGACGAGTTCAGCCCGGACCTCAAGCTCGCAAGCGCCACCGGCGCCCCGACCCCCTGGGACGCCCACCGCGAGACCTACCACCTGCTCGAGGGCCGCCGCAAGGCCCTGTGCGTCAAGGCGGTCGTCGGCGCCGCCACCCCCGAGGCGGAGGTCGAGGCGGCGGCCGCCTTCGCCGTCGAGCACCTGCCCAGCGCCCCGCTGGTGCTCCAGCCCGCCACGCCCTACGGCGACGGCCCCGCCGCGCCGTCGGCCTCGACCCTGTTCCGCCTGCACCGCGCCGCCGGCCGGGCCCACCCCGACGTGCGCGTGATCCCCCAGGTCCACCGCTTCCTCGGGTTGCGCTAGCCGCGGCCCGGCTCCCCGCCATGTCCCGTACGCCCGACCCCGACCCGCCCCCGGCCGCCACCCCGCCGCGCATCGCGATCGTCGGGCGGCCCAACGTCGGCAAGAGCACGCTGCTCAACGCGCTGGCCGGGACCCGGGTCTCGATCGTCGAGTCCACGGCGGGCGTGACCCGCGACCGCGTGGGCGTGGTGGCCACGGTCGCGGGCCGCACGGTCGAACTGGTGGACACCGGCGGCGTGGGCCTGGTGGACCGCCACGGCCTGGAGGCGGCCGTGGAGGCGCAGGCCGCGCGCGCCCTCGCGGACGCCCACGCGATCCTCTTCGTGGTGGACGCCCGCGAGGGCCGGCTGCCGCTCGACGTCCGGGTCGCAAGGCGCCTAAGGGGCCACGAGGCGCGGGTGGTGCTGGTGATGAACAAGGCCGAGACCGAGGGACTCGCCTGGAACGCGGCCGAGTTCCTGGCGCTGGGCTTCGGCGAGCCGGTCGCCGTCTCGGCGCTCAACGGCTGGCACCTGGACGACCTCGAGGCGCGGCTGGACCCCCTCCTGCCGCGCGGCCCGGCCTTCGAGCACCGGGCCCCCGAGCCCGACCTCAAACTCGCCCTGGTCGGGCGCGTGAACGCCGGCAAGTCGTCCCTCGTCAACGCCCTCCTGCGCGACGAGCGGATGATCGTGAGCGAGGTCCCCGGCACCACCCGCGACTCGGTGGACGTGCGGCTCGAGCGGGACGGCCGCGCCCTCGTGCTGATCGACACCGCGGGCATCCGCAAGGAGCGCTCCGTGCAGGGCTCGCTCGAGTTCTACGCCCAGCGGCGGGCCGAGAAGGCGATGCGGCGCGCCGACGTGACCGCGCTCGTGCTCGACGCGACCGCGGAGGTGGGGCGGCTCGACCGGCGCATCGCCGGCTACGCCTTGCGCCACCACCAGCCGGTGGTGCTCGTCGCCAACAAGTGGGACGCGTGCCAGGGCCGGATGAAGGCGACCGAGTTCGCCCGCTACGTCGAGGCCGCGATCCCCGGCCTGCCGTTCGCCCCGCTCGTCTTCACCTCCGCGGTCACGGGCCACAACGTGGAGCGGCTGCTCGACGTCGCCTGGCGCCTGGCCGGGCAGGCCGGCACGCGCGTGGGGACGGCCGAGGTGAACCGCGCCGTCGAGGCCGCCTACGCCCTGCGCCGGCCGCGCCCCACCCACGGCCGCGTGGGCCGCGTCTACTACGCGAGCCAGGTCGACGTGCGCCCGCCCACCTTCGTGCTCTTCGTGAACGACAAGTCCCTGTTCCCCTCGACCTGGCTGCGCTTCGTCGAGAACCGCCTGCGCGAGACCCTGCCGGTCGCGGAGGTGCCCGTGCGGGTGGTGCTGCGAAACCGCGAGCGCTCGCCGTCGCGCGCGGCGGGGTCCCGGGGGCCCGATGCGTGAGGGTGCGGCCGCGCGCCCTCGGGCCGGCCGCGCCCGCGGGCGCGCGGGGCCGGCGCTCCCGCCCCTGCGCCTGCTCCCGCTGCTCCTCCTGGGCCTGTGCGCAACGCCGGCGCGGGGCGCGCCGGACGCGCCGACCGCCCTCCCGGGGGCCGCGGTGCGCCTCGGGCCGTTGCCCGAAGGCTGGGCGGTGGAGCGGCGGGAGCCGGCCCCGGGACAGGCCGTGCTCCACCTGCGCGCGCGTGCAATCGGTGCGGTCGGGCGACGCCCTGCCCGCGCTCGCCGGTGTTGATTTCGTGGTCGACGCGCTGCTCGGCACCGGCGTGCGCGGCGCACTCACCGGTCTGCTGGCCGAGACGGTCGATCATCTCAATCAAAGCGGTCGCCCGATCGTCGCGATTGATCTGCCCACCGGC
>JAPKHB010000427.1 GCA_026647295.1 Planctomycetota bacterium
GCGGCGAGCAGCGGGGTGGCGAGCAGCCAGCCGAGCAGCAGAGGGCGCATCGCCTCAGGCGGCCGTCAGGCCGGCGGCGCCGACCAGCCGTGCCGCCTCGCGGTCGCGTTCGAGCTGCTGGCGCAGCGCCTCGAGGCTGTCGAACCGCCGCTCGTCGCGCAGGCGGTCGAGGAACTCGGGCCCGACCCGCATGCGCGCCAGCGGGTAGCGGGCGCGGTCGTCCTCGGAGAAGAGGCGGGCGTAGGCCAGGCGCACGCCCAGCAGGAAAGCGTTCTCCGTGGCCGTGGGGTCGACCTCCATCTGGCGCGAGACGTGGGCCAGCCGGTCGTTCGCCCCGCGCAGGTCCTTCTGCAGGTCCCGCACCCGCCGCAGCAGGTTCGCGCGTTCCTCGCGCAGCGTCTCGACCTCGGCGCGCAGTTCGGTCTCCAGCGCGGCGACGGAATCGGAGTCGCCGGGAGCGGGCCGCGGCGCCTCGGGCGCCTCGGCGAGCAGCGGCGCACCCCCGGGCGCGGGGGCGAGCGGGGGCAGGGGGTCGCGCAGGATGGCGCGCTTGAGCGAGAGGTCGGCCTTGCGCGCCACCGGGTCGAGGGCGAGGATCTGCACCTTCACCTGTTCGCCGGCCTTCACGATCTCGCGGGGGTGCCCCACCCGGGTCCAGTCGACCTCGCCGAGCCGGACCAGGCCCACGGCGCCGGGCAGGAGTTCCACGAAGACCCCGAAGTGCTTGAGGCTCACCACCAGGCCCCAGACCACGTCGCCCACCTTGTAGCCCTCGGCCACGCGCTCCCACGGGTCCAGGACCGGGGGCGGGGCCGCGGGGGCCGCCCCGGCGGCGGGGAGCGTCCGGGGCCGAAGCGCGACCAGGAGGCGCTGGACGACGCGTTGGCCGTCGTCCGCTGACCGGGCGAAGAGCAGGGGGTGCTTGTAGGGGTCCGAGGTGGGCGTGAGGCCGGGCCACCACAGGCGCACCGCCCCCCCGTACACGTCCAGCTTGTCGGGGAGCGCCTCGGTGAGCGCCCAGGTGCTGTCGCCGGTCGGGATCACGACCACCCGGGCCGCCGCGCCCAGGCGCTCGGCCAGGTCCTCCGGGTCCAGGTGCGGGCGCCCGCCGCGGCCCGTGGTGGTCACGCCCACGACCGCCGTGCTGCGCTGCGGGGAGTACAGCCACGCGACCAACTCGGGTACGTCGGCCGGCTCGACCAGCCGCGGGGCGAAGTCGCGGGCCGGTGTCGGGGCGACGGGCATGCCCTTGAGGATACCGCCCCACGGGACCCCCCCCGAGGGCCCCCTGCTCCGGGACCCCCGGCGCCGCCTGGCGCTGCGCGTTGCCTGGAGCCGCGCGCTAGCCCGGCCCCGTCCCGCTGCGGGCCGGCGGCGGGGGGTACGGGGCCATCCCCGCGGGGTGGGCCGTCACGCGCCGGGCTCTCGATCCCAGGGCGCGGCCGATAGGACCTGTTGCAGGAAGGCGCGCGTGCGCGCGCGCTCGGGCCTGCGGAAGATGCGCTCGGGCGGACCCTGTTCGTGTACCCGGCCGGCGTGCAGAAAGACGACCCGATCCGCGATCTCGGCCGCGAAGGCCATCTCGTGCGTCGCCAGAAGCAGGGTCGCCGAGGAGTCGCGCGCGAGCCGGCGCAGCACCCCAAGCACCTCGCCGACCCGTTCGGGGTCCAGGGCCGAGGTCGGCTCGTCGAAGAGGAGCACATCGGGTTCGAGCGCGAGCGCCCGGGCGATCGCCACCCGCTGCTTCTGGCCGCCGGAGAGCTGGGCCGGCCAGGCCCCGGCCTTTTCGGCCAGCCCCACCTGCGCCAGCAACGCCCGCGCGCGCTCCCGCGCCGCGCGGCGGCTTTGGCCCCCGACCAGGACGAGCGCGAGGGCCACGTTGTCGAGGGCCTTGAGGTGCGGGAAGAGGTGAAAGTGCTGGAACACCAGGCCGAAGCGCCGCCGCAGGCGCTGGAGGTGGGCCTCGCCTGCTGGCACGGTGCGACCCCGGAAGACTTCCTCGAACAGCGAGCAGCCCTCGATCTCGATCCGTCCCGCGGTCGGCCGGTCCAGCATCATCAGGAGGCGCAGGAGCGTGCTCTTCCCCGATCCGCTTGCGCCGATGAGGGCCACCTTCTCGCCCCGGGCGATGTCGAGGTCCAACCCCCGCAGCACCTCGGTGGCGCCAAACGACTTGTGGACGCCGCGCAGCGCGAGGAAGGGGGGGGCCGGGGGGGGCGCGGCGCGCAGGATCATCCGGTCGCCTTGCGTCCCACGCGGCGCTCCAGGCAGGCCACCAGGCGCCCGGCGAGCAGGCTCAAGCCAAGGTAGATGAAGGCCGCCAGCGTGTAGGGCTCGAGGCTGCGGAAGTTGTGCCCCTGCCAGATCTGGGCGTGTCGCAGCAGCTCGAGCACGCCGATCGCGTACGCCATCGGCGAGTCCTTGAACAGGGCGATGAGGTAGTTGCCCAGCGCCGGCAACACCGGGGGCAGCGCCTGCGGCACCACCACGCGACGCCAGGTCTGGGCTCGGGTGAGCCCCAGCGCGCGCGCGGCGTCCCACTGGCTGCCGGGCACGGCGTCGATTCCCGCGCGGTAGACCTCGGCCGTGTACGTGGCGTAGTGCAGTCCCAGCGCGAGGACCGCGATCGCAAACGGGGGCCAGGTCCCGACCAGGACCAGGTAGGCGAAGTAGATCTGGACGAAGAGCGGGGTCGTCC
>JAPKHB010000428.1 GCA_026647295.1 Planctomycetota bacterium
CACCCGGCGCGCCCAGATTGCGTCAGTGCGCGCAGTTTGGCCGAAGGCGGCAAACGCAAACGCCAGCAAGAAGCCGGGCGAGGCCATCCGCCAGACGCTGGCGGCGGTGGGGGGCAACCGCGAGGCGGCGGCCTCGCTGCTCGGCATCGGGGTGGCCACGCTGTACCGGCGCCTCAAGGAGATGGAGGAGCCCGGCGGCGGCCCGGCGACGGCGGCGTCCGAGGCCTCCTGACCCGGCCCGGCGAGGCCGGGCCCGGCCGCCGGGCGGCCCCTGGGTGGCTCGTCTCGACCGGCGCGGCCTCCCCGTTCCCGTCCCCGTCCCGGGAGCGGGATCCGATGTGGGGCCCCCGCGGCGCAGCCCAAAAATGCACACCGGGCCGGCGCGTTGCGCCGACCCGGTGGCAGGGGTTCAGAACCCGAGGCCCTACTTCTTCTTGCGGGCCTTGCGCTTGGCGGTCTTCTTCTTGGCGGCCTTGCGGCGCCCGCCCTTCCGGGCCTTCTTCTTCGCAGCCATGGTGTTGCCTCCTGTGTGGGCCCGGACGGAGCCGGGCGATCTCCTGGAGATGATTCGCCGGTGGCAATGCCGGCGGATGCCGGACGGGGCCGCGCGCCCCGTGGGGGCACGCCGCCCGCCGACGCCACGCGCACCCTCCCTCCCCGACGCGCCCGGCGGCGCGTCTGGGGACCCGGCCTTCCTGGTCGGCGCCACCGCCGACCTTGCCGGAACCCTTCCTTGGGTGCGCGGGGCGTCATCGGGCCCCGTCGCGGCGATCCCGCGCGACACCTCGCCGCTGGATCGCAAGCGCTTGGAACTGTCAGGACCTCGCGGTCACGCGGGCCCTTCGGGGCCCGCCGCGGCGCACGCGCGCCGCATGCAGACACGCAACCCGTGTCTGCGCGACGGTCCGTCTATACAATTTGCGTGCCGAGGCCTGTGGGAGCACCGTGGCGATGCTGCACGGGCACGTTCAACTCTCAAATTGAGAATCTGTCGTTCGCCGAGGCGCTCCGCACTCTCAAGTTGATTGACGAAGTGCACGCGCGTGGCACCGGTGCGCGCGTGAGGGCGTGTGCGCGTGTGCCTGCGTGCACACGCGTCGACGCACGCACGCCGGCGCGGGCGCGCGTCGACGCGCGCAACGCTGCGTCGACACCGCGCAGACACCGCGTCGACGCCGCGCGACGCGCCGGCGGTCCGTGATCCTGCGCGGGCGGACGTGCGCCGCGCGTCGGACGCGCCGCGATGGCCGCAACCAAGTTCGTGCCCCGGTGCAGCGGCGCGCGCACGAAGGTGCCGGCGCACAACCGTTGCGGTGCGCCGGGTTGCGCTGGACGATAGCCGCGGGGGGGGACCCTCGGGGGCGCTCCGGGGGCACCCGTCTCGCCGGAGGTCCCTGCGCGTGCCCGATCTGCTCGCCATGGGGCTCGAGTCGCTGGCGGGGGCCGAAGGTCCCGGCGCGTTGCTCGCCCTGGCGCTTGCGTTGGTGCTCGGGTGCCTGGGCGTCCCGGTTCCCGAGGAGGCGATCCACGCGACGGCGGGCTGGCTGGTCGCCCTGGGCCGGGTGCCGTGGTGGGCCGCGTGGCTCACCGGGTGGGGCGTGCTCGTGCTCCTGGACCTCGCCCTGTTCGAGTTGGGCCGGCGGCAGGGCCCGCGCGTGCGCCGCTCGCGCTGGGGGCGGCGCATCCCCTCCGGGCGCTGGCGCGCGGCGCGGCTCTACGTGCGGGGGCGGGGGACCTGGGCCGTCGGGGCGGCCCGCTTCGTGATGGGCGTGCGGATCCCGATCTTCGTCCTGGCGGGCGCCCTGGGCCTTGCGCGGCGGCGTTTCCTCCTCGTGGTGGCGCCGCTCGGGCTCGTGAGCAGCGGGATCCCGCTGTGGCTCGGCTACGCCTTCTCGCGTGAGCTTCCCCGCCTGATCGAGGCGCTGGGCGCGGCCCGCTGGCTCCTCCTGTGGGCCTTCCTCCTCCTCGTGCTCGGGCTCGTCGGGCTCGGCGCCTGGCGGCGCCGCGCCGCGGCGCGCGGGGCCCCGCCCGGGTAGGGTCGCCGCGCCAAGGGAGGGCCAGCGTGGAACGCTTCCTGGTCGATCCGGACCTCGCCGGCGCGTTGGCCGGGGCCGGCGTCGCAGGCGCCGACGACCTGCTCGCGCTGGGCGCGGCGCCGCCCGGGCGCAGCCTCAAGACCCGCGTCCCGCTTGCGCTGCCCGGCACGAGCGGGCTCTTCCACCTCAAGCGCTACCACTACGCCGGCTGGCGCGAGTCCCGCCACCTGCTCGGACACGGGACCCTGTTCGGGACGCCTCCGGAGCTGCGGGAGTTTCGGGCGCTCGCCTGGCTGCGCGCGCACGGGATCCCGGCGGTGCGGCCGGTCGCGGCCGCGGCGCTCACGCGCCGGGGCCGGCTGGTCGCGCACGCCCTGCTCACCGAGCACGTGCCGGATGCACCCGACCTGGCCGCCCACCTGGCCGACCCCGCCGCGCGGCTTCGGCGGGACGCCCCGGCGCGCCAGGGGGCGCTGGCCGCGCTCGGCCGCTACCTGAAGGCGATCCACGAGGCCGACCCCCGCTTCACCGGCCGGGCGATCAAGAACATCACCGACGCGGTCAAGGTGCGGGCGATGGACTTCGAGCTGCCCGACGAGTGGATGGAGAAGCCGGAACAGTTCCTCTTCAAGCCCTACGAGGAGAAGCGCG
>JAPKHB010000429.1 GCA_026647295.1 Planctomycetota bacterium
CCCCGCGCCCCCTCTGCACCCCCCCGCGCCCCTTCGATCTTGCGCGGCGCGGGTCAGAGGATGGTCTTGCCCAGCGCCGAGAGGATCAGTTCCACGGCGAGGCGTCCCGTCTGGTTGCGCTCGTCCACCGTGGGGTTGAGCTCGACCATGTCCAGGCCGAGCAGGCGCCCGCTGCGGGCCACCGCTTCGCAGGCCAGGTGGGCCTCGCGGTAGGTGAGGCCCCCGTCCACCGGCGTGCCCACGCCGGGCGCGTAGCGCGGGTCCACCGCGTCCAGGTCGAACGAGAGGTGGACCCCGGCCGTGCCCCGCGTCACGCGCTCGATCGCCTCGCGCAGGCAGGGGGCGAAGCCGCGCTCGTCGATCTCCGCCATCGTGTAGGCCCGCACGCCGCTTTCGCGGACCAGCACGCGTTCGTGCCGGTCCACCGAGCGCAGGCCCAGGATCGCCACGTGCGCGGGGTCGACGGCGGGCCGCGGGCCCGCCAGGCGCTTGAGCGCAGGCGCGCCCCGGCCGAGCAGGTGGGCGAGGGGCATCCCGTGGATGTTGCCGCTCGGGCTCGTCTCGGGCGTGTTCATGTCCGCGTGTGCGTCCACCCAGAGGAGGCCGATCGGCCGGCCGCGGGCGCGGTGGTGGCGGGCGACGGCGGCCACGCTGCCCATCGCGATGCTGTGGTCGCCGCCCAGCACCAGCGGGAGCGAACCCCGCGCGAGCGCGCGCGCGGTGGCGTCGCGCAGCCGCGTGCACACGTCGAGGACCTCCTTGAGGTAGCGCGCCTCGGCGGCCCCCAGGCGCACCGCCTCGGGCTCCTGCACGCTCACCGAGCCCAGTTCGCGCACCCTGTACCCGAGGCCCTCCAGGCCCCGGGCGAGCCCGGCCAACCGGATGGCCGAGGGGCCCATGTCCACGCCGCGGCGCCCGGCGCCGAGGTCCATGTGCACGGAGAGGATCGAGATGGGCCGCACGGCCCGGGCCACCCTACCGCGGCCCCGCGTCCGGGCCATAGCGGGCCTCGTGGCGGCGCCGGAGCGCGGCCCGCCGGCGCGCGATCCAGGCGACCAGCCGACCGACCGGCACGGGCGGCCGCGGCCCCGCCGCGAGGTAGGCCCGGAGCACGCGCAGCCGGTCGGTGCGCGACGCGCAGAGGCTGCGGTCCAGGCGCGCCAGGTCCCGCGCGCGGCGCCGCCACCCCGGCGGCCGCCGGCGCCGCGCGAGCCCCTCCAGGTCGACGAACCACACGCTCGGCGCCGGGCCCGCGGCGACGACGAGGTTGGTGGCCTTGAGGTCGCGGTGGGTGAGCGCCGCGTCGTGCAGCGCGCGCAGCGTGCGCCCGACGCGCGCGAGCAGCGCGCGGCGCGCGGGGGCTGCGTGCGCCCCGGGGCCGGCGAGCCAGCGCGCGAGGTCGGGGTGGGGCAGGCGCTCGGACACCAGCCAACTCGCCCCGCCGCGCACGGCGATCCAGGCGTGGGCCCGCGCGACGGGCAGCCGGCGGTTCTCCAGCGCGTGGGCCAGGCCGAAGGCCCGCCGGGCGCGCGGCGCCCGCGCGGGCCCCGCGGGCGGGTAGCGCTTGAGCGCCAGCGCGCGGCCGCCGGGCCCCGCGGCGCCCAGCACGCGCCCGCCGGGGGCGAGGGGCTCGGCGCCCGGCGGCGCGCCGCCGGCCAGCGCCGCGAGCCACGGCGCCCAGCCGGCGTCGGTCCCGTCGCGGTGCCGGGCCCCGCACACGCCCGCGGCGGGGGCGAGCGGCTCGAAGTGCGGCCCGGTCCGCCCCGCGCGGCGATCGCGCCCGCGGCGGTACGCGCGGGCGTGCGCCGCCGCGGCCCGCGCGACCGGTCCCGCCCAGCGCCGCGCGAGCGCCCGCGCCGCCCCGGGGTCGGCCCCGAACGCCGCGGTGGCGTAGGCGGCCAGCGCCCGCCAGCGCTGCGTGCGCCGGGCTCCCCCGAGGAGGCCGTGGTCCAGCCGCGCGAGTTCGGCCACGCGCGCGCCGGCGCCCCGGGGGGGGCCCAGGCGCGCGCCGCCCAGGTCCACGAGGCAGGGGCCCCCGGGGCCGAGGGCGAGGTTGCCCGCGTGCCAGTCCCGGTGGGTGAGGCCCAGCGCGTGGACGCGCGCCACCAGCGTCGCCAGCGCGCCCAGCAGCGCCGCGTCCCAGGCGTCGGGCGGCGCGAGCGGGCGCAGCCCCTCGACGTGCGCGGTGACGAGGACGTCCTCGCCCGCGCCCGCCCACCAGGCGAGCGGGCGCGGCGCCGAAACGCCCGCCGCCTCCAACGCGGCGAGCACGCGCCCCTCGCGGGGCCCGCGCCCGGCGCCAAGGCGCCCGAGCCAGCGCCGCAACCGCCGGTCGAGGTGGTGGCGCTTGAGCACCACCGCGCGGGGCCCGGCGGCGTCGTCGACCGTGCCCGCGTACACGGCGCGCATCGGGCGGCGCTTGCCCAGCGCTCGGCTCGAACGTGACGCGCGTGGCCCCGATCTCGTCGCCGGTGACGCGCGCCTGCGTGGCGTGGACGACCGCGCGGTGGCGGTCGATCCAGGGCGACCCCGGCGCCTCCCTCTCGAAGTCGGCGAGGAGGCGGAGGGCCTCGTGGAGCATCGCGGGGTCGCGGCGCGTCTCGCCGAGGAGGATCAGCTGCGGCACCGTCGAGACGAGGCTGAGCCACGTCCTCACGTGAGCGCGGGGATCCGCGAGG
>JAPKHB010000043.1 GCA_026647295.1 Planctomycetota bacterium
GCTGGCCAAGCTGGCCAAGCCCGAGGCGTCGCCTGCCTGGACGGAAACTCTTGACCGGGAGCTGCGGATTTATTCCGCCGGGTTCGTCGTCCTGGGCCTTGGCACGTTCCGGCCCAGCGTGGCCTTCGGCGTGCTGGGGGCCGTGGCCACCGCGTGCGCGCTCGCCTGCGATCTGCTGGTGCTCCCCGCCCTCGTCGCCGGGCGCAGGCCGCGCGGGCCGCGCCCCGCCGGGATCTGCGGGGAGGGGCCGGGGTCGGGCCGGCCCTTGGCCGGCCCCCGCCCGAGCCGCTAGGATCGGCGGGTGCCCCGGGTCGAACTCACCAGCCACCTCTACCAGTTCTTCCCGGCGCTGGCGGGGCGGGCGCTCGCGGTGGAGGGGCGGACGGTCGCCGAGGTGGTCCGCGCCGTGGACGCGCTCGCGCCCGGCTTCGGCTTCTACGTGTGCGACGAGGCCGGGCGGCTGCGCCAGCACGTGTTGATCTACGTCGGGGAGGAACGGGTGCGCGACCGCGCGACGCTCGGCGATCCCGTCCGGCCCGACGACCGCGTCCTCATCGTCCAGGCCTTGAGCGGCGGCTAGCGCGCGCCGCAGAACCGGAGGGAACCGTGAACCTGCGCATCCTCGTCGGCACCCGCAAGGGGACCTTCCTCGTCACCCGGCAGAACGGCCGCTGGCGGCCGCACCTGGCCGGCCACGGGGGCCAGGGCGTGAACTACGCGGCGGCCGACCCCGAGACGGGCACGCTGTGGGCGCTGCTCGGGCACGGCCACTGGGGCGCCAAGCTCTCGCGCTCGACGGACGGCGGGGCGACCTGGGCCGACGCGCCGCAGATCCGCTACCCCGAGGGCGCGCGGCACTACCTGCCGCCGCCGCCTTCGGAGACCGGCGCCGGCGAGGGCGCGCCGACGCTCAAGCCCGCCACGCTGCTCAAGCTCTGGACCATGGCGTTTGGCCCGGGGGGACGCGTCTGGGTGGGCACCATCCCGGGCGGGCTCTTCGAGAGCCGGGACGGCGGCGAGACCTTCGAACTCAACCGCGGGCTGTGGGACCACGAGTCCCGGGGCGGCGACCTCTTCGCGGGCCCGGGCAACGGGACCACGAAGTGGTTCGGCACGCCGGCCGCGGAGGGGGAGTTCGCCCCCGGGATCCACTCGATCGTCGTGGACCCGCGGACCCCGGACCGCCTCTGGGTGGCCATCTCGACCGCCGGGGTGTTCGAGACGACCGACGGCGGCCGGACCTGGCGCACCCGCAACCAGGGCCTCACGATGGACTACTCGCCCAACCCCGGCGACGAGTGGGCCGGGCACGACCCGCACGCGGTGGTGCAGTGCGCGGGCCAGCCCGACGTGCTCTGGCAGCAGAACCACTGCGGCGTGTTCGTGAGCGAGGACGGCGCGGCGACCTGGCGCAAGGTGAGCCGGCCCGAGCAGGGGGTGCACTTCGGCTTCCCCGTCGCGGTGGACCCGGAGGACGGCCGCACGGCCTGGCTCGTGCCGGGCAAGTCCGACATGCAGCGCACGACCCTGGACGGTGCGCTCTTCGTCGCCCGCACGCGCGACGGCGGGGCGTCCTGGGAGGCGTTGCGCGCGGGGTTGCCGCAGGAGCACGCCTACGACGTGGTCTACCGCCACGCGCTGGACCACCGCGCCGGCGTGCTGGCCTTTGGCAGCACCACGGGCAACCTCTACGTCAGCGAGGACCGCGGCGAGACCTGGCAGGCCGCCGCCCACAACCTGCCGCCCGTCTACAGCGTGCGCTTCGCGTAGCCCCGGCGGCGGGCCCCACCCCTAGCGCCCGAACGTGACGTCGAGGAAGGTCGTGCGGCCGGGCATGAGGCGCACGGCGTGGCGCTGGGGGGGATGGCCGTCCAGTTCGAGTTCGACGGTGTAGGTGCCCTCGGGGAGCGCCGGGGAGACCGTGCTGGGGGAGAGCGTCCCCAACCGGGCGCTGCTCGACTCCCAGGTGTTGGTGCCGTGCGTGTCGAACATCACGTCCTGGGGCGCTCCGCTGGCGTCGCGCACCGTGCAGCGGGCCTCGACCCGCCGCCCGGCGGCGTCGCGGGCGTCCAGGCGCAGGCGTCCCCCGAGGCGTGGGGTGAGGACGAGCACGGCGCGCGCGCCCGGCTCCAGATCGACCTCCCGGCGCTCCTCGAGGAAGTAGCCGGTGCTCTCCCAGGCGCTGCTGCCCGGGGCCACCCGGACCGCGTAGCGGCCTGCCGGCAGCCGCCCGGTGCGGAACCTTGGCGGCGCCGGGGGCGCCTCGGACTCGGGCTTGATCGTGAGCTGGACGGCTTCGGCGCCGGGCGCCATGCGGTGCAGGTGCAAATGACAGCGGTCGATGCCCCGGGCCGTCGGGCCCTCCAGGTGCACGTCGAGCCCCGACGCGCCCGGATCGGGGCGCAATTCGACTTCGTGGAGCGTCGCGTTTCCGCTCCCGGCGCTGCGCACGGAGAACTCGACCGGGAAGTAGCCCTCGGCCTCCACCCGGACCTCGAAGTCCGCCTCGGCGGCGACGCTGCAGGACGTGCTTCCCGTCCCGTCCGTCAACCTGGTCCGGCTCGCTCCGCTCCGGGTCGTCAGCCCGACGCGGGCTCCCTGCAGTGGCGCGCCGTCGGTAGTGACGCGGAATTCGAGGTGCGCGGCAAGTGCGGGCAACTCCAGGTCTACGCCGCGGGACGGTGCCTCAACCTCCACTCCTTCCACACCCGGCGACCGGCGCCCCTCGCCAAAGGTCCGCACGGCGAGGGGCGCTTCGATCCAGTAGCGGCCCGGGGCGAGGCCCTCGATGCGGAAGGATCCATCCCGCTTCGCCTCGACCTCTCCCTCGGTTCGCCAGCGGTCTCCCGGGAGCCAGCCGAGTTCCCAGCCGCACGCTCCGAGGTCCAGTGCCCTGCCCTCCTCCCCCTGCGCGAGGACTGCGCTCGCGACGACGTAGACTCCCGCCACGGGGTGGCCCTCGCGCGACACGACGCCCTCGATGGTCGCGCCCTGGCGCAGCACCAGCGGTTCGAGTTCGACCGAACGCCCCGCCCCGAGTTCCCGGCGCCGCGACGCCGGAAGGTGCGGCGGAGCGTGCGCCACGACGAGCCACGTGTTCACGCCCAGGAGCTTCAGCCGGTAACGCCCTTCGCGGTCCGTTTCGGTCCACGCCGCCGCCGGAACGGGCAGGGAGCCTGCGACGCGGGGGCCTTCGGGCCCCACCTCGAAGGCCGCGACGCAGGCCCCCGGAACCGGGTCCCCGGCTTCGTCGCGAACCTGACCGGTGAACGCGTGCGCGGGCCGCAGCCTGACGGCGACGGGCACGGGCGCGCTCCAGGAGTGGTCCCAGGGCGGCAGGTCCACCCGCTCCCGCACGGTCGCGTAGCGCTCGTGATCGACCACCACCTCCACGCTGCGGGGAGCCGATCCCGCCGGGATGTTGCGGCCGAACTCGAGCTGGTAGCCCTCCTCCCGGCGCGCCGCGGAACGCTCGATGTTCACGCTGCTGAACGAATCCACATCAAAGACCCGAACCTCCAGCACGTCGGGCGGCGGGCCTTCGTCGCAGCGCACCTCGAGCACGAGGCACCGCGTCGCCGTCCCCTGGGCGCCGGCCGCGGGCGTTGCGCCCTTCCGGTCGTCCGCCGCGGCGGCCGGCGGCGCACCGTTTGGCCCGCGCGGCGGCGGCGGCGCGCCCTCCAGAGCCGGCTCCCCGGCCGTCGGGGGAGCATCCCGGGGCGGCCCGCGCGCGGGCTCGCCCGGACCCGGCGGCGCGGAAGCCCACAGGAGCGCCGCGAGCCCCAGCAGTCCGACGAGCCCGGCCCCGATCAGGGTCTTTCGCGTCATCCGCTCCATGCGCCGATGGTAGCCGCGGCGCGGGCGCGGAGCCCGCCGCCCGCGTCAGCGGGCCGGCGGCCCGTCCTCCCGCACCCAGTCCCACTCCGTGCCCATGTTGTCGTCGGTGACCGGCTCGAGGCCCGCGGTGCGCGCGAGCAGGGCGTCCCGGCCCTCGGAGTTGTAGGGGGTGGGGCGGCGGGGCTGCGGACCGTCCTCCTCGAAGAGCCCGAGCAGCGCGGCCTGGGCGGAGGGCCCGAGCGCCGGCGCGCCGTCGATGCGCCACGCGGCCATCGTCTCGCGCCAGCGGGCGCGGTCGATCTCGAGCGGGCGTTCGCTCGCCGCCAGGAAGCTCCCCACCCGCACGGCGTGCGGGAACGCGAGCGCGCCCGTGCGCTGCACCCGCGGGTTCCAGGTGGTGTTGTAGTAGTACACGCCGCCCGGGGCGAGGTGGGCCCGGACCTGGGCGAGGAACTCCTGGCTCAAGAGCGCGCTCGCGTGGGCGCGCCAGTTGAAGGTCACGTTCGCCACGATCGCGTCAAAGCGCCGGTCGGGATGGGCGCGCAGCCAGCGGCGGCCGTCGTCGACCACCACCTCGACGCGCGGATCGTCGAGCAGGGGCGCCATCTCCGGGGCCCGGGCGATGGCCGCGAGGTACCCGGGGTTGATCTCGACGACGGTGACCCGCGGGGCGGCGGGGTGGCTGGCGACGATCTTCGTCCACGAGCCCGAGCCCAGGCCGATCACGAGGATCTCCCGCGGCGCGTCCAGGAACGCGGAGAGCGCGTACGTGCGGTAGACCAGGTTGAGGTCGTCCGCGAAGTCGGCGAAGGTCGTCTTGAAGCGGCCGTCGTACAGGCCGCCGCCGTACACGATCCCCTCGCGCGTCACGGCCACGACCCCGGAGCGCGTCTCCACGAGGTCGGCGTAGCGCTGGCCCGTGTAGGTCCCGCGGTAGTGCAGGCGCTCGTAGAGCCCGCCGAAGAGGCCGACCGCGCCGAGCGCGCAGGCCGCCGCCCCCGCGCCCGCGGCCGCCAGGAGCCGGCGGCGGCGGGCGGGGGGGCCCTGGGCGAGCAGCCCGGCCGCCAAGCCGGCCCCGGCCACCCCCAGGCCGGCGTGGAGCACGGGCAGCGTGACCGCGTCGAGCAGCACGAAGCCGGTGAGGAAACTGCCGAGGGCCGAGCCCACGATGTTGGCGAGGTAGAGGCCGGCGAGCCGGCGCCCCACGCCGGCGGTCGGCGCGACGGCCAGGTGGGAGAGGAGCGGGAAGACGGCCCCGAGGGCCCCGGCGGCGAGCACCACCAGCCAAAGGCCCGCGCCGTAGTGCGGGACGCCGACCACGAGCCAGGACAGCAGCGGGGCCACCAGGAACCCGAGGAGCGTGGCCCCAAGGACCAGCCCGCCGGCCGCGGCCCGCTGCACGTCGGGCCGCCGCGAAAGGCCGCCCGTGCACAGCCGTCGGCTGCCCAGCGAGCCCCCGGCCAGCCCGAGCAGGTAGGCCCCCAGCAGCAGCGGGAAGGCGCGCGCGCTGCCCCCCGAGGCGTACGAGAAGACGCGGTACCAGACGATCTCGTAGGACAGGGCGATGAAGCCCGCGCCCGCGCTCAAGGCGAGCGCCGCGCGGTAACCGATCGCACCCCCGGCCCCGGGCGTCGCCTCGGGGTCCGGGCCCGGCCGCCGGCGTTCCCGGCGTGCCACGGCGAGGATGCCCGCGCCGAGCAGCAGGTTGATCGCCGCGGCGAGGTGGACCGTCCCGGCGAGGCCCAGCCAGCCGAAGAGCACGAGCCCCGCGGCGAAGCAGGCCGTCGCGCTGCCCAGGGTGTTGACGAAGTAGAGCATCCCCACCGCGCGGCCCACGTTCCCGGAGCGCTCGACGAGGAAGGCGCACAGGATCGGGAGCGTGGCGCCCATGCCCAGCGTGGGCAGCAGCACGAGCAGGAACGTGGCCGCCCCCGTGGTCCATGCGTCGTGGCCGGCCGTGACGGCGCCCACGGCCTCGAAGGCCTCGAGCGAGACCACGCCGAACAGCCCCACCGCGACCTCGATCGCGCCAAAGGCGACCAGGCGCCGTACGCCGGGGCGCGCGGAGAGCCACCCGCCCGCAAGGCTCCCGAGGCCAAGGCCCATCAGGAAGGCGGTCACGACCATCGTGACCGACTCGACGTTGATCCCGTAGATGAGGAAGAGGGAGCGCTGCCAGGCGACCTGGTAGAGCAGGGCGGGAAAGCCCGAGACGAAGAACAGGAGGTAGAGGCGGCGCATGGGCGGAAGCAGGGGGCCGGGGCGCGCCCGCCGGGGCGCGCGGCGCCGGGCCGGGCGTCAGTCCTCCCCGGCGCGGCCCGGGGCGCGCGCCGCGAGCCGTTGGTAGGCGGATCCCGCGCAGCCGGCCGCAACGATCGCCATCAGCGCGGTGGCGAGGAGGCCGAAGGACTTGGAGGCGCGGGCCGCCGGCAGGGCGACCTCCGGGATCGCGGGGTCCTCGCGGAAGAGGTCGACGCCCGCGAGCACGAAGGCCACGAGGTAGGCGCCGGAAGAGACGAGCAACGCCGTGCCCCGGGGCCCCGGGCCGCGTCGGAGGGCGAGCGCGGCCCCGGCCGAGAGGCCGCCCAGGCCGGCCAGCGCGATGACCCACCCGCCCAGGAAGGGCGCGTCGGTGCCGACCAGCGTGCGGCCGCCCAGCCCGAGGACGGTGCTGGTGTGCCACGGGGTCGCCAGGACGCCGAGCAGCACCAGGACTCCGCCGACCGCCGCGGCCGAGGCGAAACCCTTCCACCGGGATCCGGGCGGCATGGCGCCTCCTTCCGGGCGGGATCCTACCCGGATCCCGCCCGCGGGCGCGGGCTCGGCGGCCTAGCGTCCTCCGAGGGCCTGGAGCGCCACCCGCACGTCGCGCCGCGTGCCCCCGCGCTCGAGCGTGACGGTGACCTCTTCCCCCGGGGCGCGCCCCTCGAGCCGGTCGAGCAGGTCGTCCAGGCCCTCGACGGGCGCTCCGTCCAGGGCCACGATCGCGTCGCCGCGCAGCAGGCGGCCCGTGCCGGGGTCGCGGCGCAGGGGCCGGAAGCCCGCCCGCTCCGCGGCGCTCCCCGGCAGCACGTCGAGCACGACCACGCCGCGCGAAACGCCCAGTTCGGGGCGGTAGCGGTCGGGGAGCAGGGTGATGCCGAAGCCGGCCCGGGCGGCCGGCTCGCCCCGGATGATCCGGGGCACGACGCGGTTGATCGTGTCCACGGGCACGGCGAAGCCGATGCCCGCGGAGGCGCCCGTGGGGCTGTAGATGGCCGTGTTCATGCCGACCAGGCGGCCGGCGCTGTCCAGGAGCGGTCCCCCGGAGTTGCCCGGGTTGATGGCCGCGTCGGTCTGGATCACGTCGCTGATGCGCCGGCCGGTCTGGGCCGTGATCTCGCGGCCCAGGCCGCTGATCACCCCGGTGGTGAGCGTCTGGTCCAGACCGAAGGGGTTGCCGATGGCGAGCACGGTCTGGCCCACGACCAGGTCGTGGGAGGTGCCGATCGCCAGCGGCCGGAGTTGGCCCGGCCGCGCCCCCTCCACCTTGAGCACCGCGACGTCCTTGTCGGCCTCGAGGCCCACGAGCGTGGCCGGCCAGGTCGTGCGATCGGCCAGGGTCACCTCGAAACGGTCGCCGCCCCGGACCACGTGCGCGTTGGTGACGACGTAGCCCCGCTCGTCCCAGACGAAGCCCGAGCCGGTCCCCTGGGGGATGGCCAACACGTCCAGGGTCCAGCGGTCGCGGCGCAGGGCGACGTTGGCGATGTGCACCACGGAGGGGGAGGCGTTCCGGTACACCTCGATCGTGGCGCGTTCGAACTCCGCCAGTTCGCCGCGGGCGGTGACGGCGCGCGGCTGCGCACCGGGGTCGTGCAGCGGCGCCGGGGGCGGCCGGAGCGTGCGCCAGGCCAGCCACGCGGCCAGCCCCGTGAACAGGAGCAGGGCCAGGCGGCCGGCGCGGGGGGCGGGAGCGGACGGGGCGAGGTCCATCGGCAGGCAACCGTTGTAGCCCCCGTCCGGCGGCCGGGGGAGCCGACGCGCGGTCGCCGCCGCCCCGGCCCGGGCGCCCGGGCTACCGTGGCCGGGTGCGCCGTGCCGGCTTCCCCGCGCGAGGGTTCGTCGTCCTTCTGGCCGTCCTGTGGGGTGGCTGTGGGGAGCGTGCGCCGGGTGCGCCCGGAGGGGGCGCCGTGCCGCCGGCGCCCGTCCGCCTGCTCACGCTGAACGCCTGGGGCGTGCCCACGGCCCGGGACCTCGCGGAGCGCTTCGACGCGCTGCCCGGTGCGCTGCTCGCCCTCCGGCCGGACGTGATCTGCCTGCAGGAGGTGTGGCTCGCGCGCCACCGCGACGCGCTGCTCGCGGCGCTGGGTGCGGGCTGGCGGGCGGCCGAGCCGCACCAGGGCGGCCTGCTGGTGCTCTCCCGCCTGCCGCTCGCCGAGGCGCGCTTCACCCCGTTCGAATCGCTCGAGGGCGCGAGCCTGATCGAACGCCTGGCCGGCAAGGGCTGGCTCGAGGCGGTCGTGCGGGCCCCGTGGGGGCCGCTGCGGGTCGTCAACACGCACCTTGCGTTCGAGGGGCCGCGCGAGGCGCAGTGCCAGGAACTGCTCGCGGCGCTGCGCGGGCGCCGCGACCTCCCCGTGGTGCTGGTGGGCGACTTCAACCTGCGGGGGTACGACCCCGCGCTGCTCGCCGCCCGCGACCAGGGCCTTTTCGACCTTGACCCGCCGCACCAGGACGCCGGGGGCGCCTGGGTGGACGCCCCGCCCACGCGGATGGGGTGGCCCCGCAGCGAAGCGCCCCGCGGCCGCGGCTGGCGCCCCGACCGAATCTTCCTGCGGGACCTTCACGCGCTGGCGCATGGCATGGCGCTGCATACCCCGGCCACCGCGTTGAGCGACCACAACCTCCTGTGGGTCGACCTCACCCTCAAATGACCGTACCGAGCCAGGCTCCGGTGCATCATTCGACCGCACCCCACACCCCGCCGTCCCCCCGCTTCCGGCGGCCACGGCGGCCAACAGGACGCCGGCCGCCACCGCCCACAGGAGCACCGCCCCCAGGACGCGCCGCGGGCCCAACCGCCACAGGCTCGCCGGCGGCGTGCTCACGCCCACGCCCGCCAGCGCCAGCAGGAAGGCCCAGTTGGCCAGGTTCCCCAGCGCGCGTCGTTCCGCCTCCTCAAGGCCGCCGAGCAGCGAAAAGGCCCCGAGCAGCGAGAGGCCCCACACGAACGCCGGGACCCGACGCACGGTGCCCGCGAGCGCGGCGCGCACGCGTCCGGGCGCCCGCGCCGCCGGCGCGAACCGGCCGAGGTACACCACGACCGGGATCCACTGGAGCAGGTTGACCAGCAGGCGCCAGGCGCCGGTGAGTTCGAAGGCCTCCGTCGAGTGCGCGCGCGCGACCAGCACCGCCTCCGCCGTCGTGGGGACGGCGATCCCCGCCCAGCGCGCCAGCCCGTGGGCGTCCAGGCCCGCCGCCCGGGCCAGCGGGGGCATGTGCAGGAAGCCCAGGGCGCCCGCGATCAACAGCGTGCCCACGGCCAACGGCACCGCGTCCGGCGGGGCGCGCGGATCGCCGCGGGCCGCGGCGACGACGGCCGACAGACCGGCGCCACCCATCCCGATCGCCAGCAGGCCCGCCGTGCGGGGGTCCTGCCGCCCCACCCGCGCCCCGAGGGCGAACAGGCCGCCGGCCAGGAGCCAGAACGCGAGGATCCACAGGGGCGCGAAGGCGCCGACGCACGCGAGGCGCTCCCGGTCGAAGTTCACGCCCAGCAGGATCATGCCCGTCGCCAGGGGCACCTCGAACGAGACGCGCACCGGGCCGCGCGCCGGCAGCCGCCGGACGAGCCAGCCGACGGCCATGCTGCCCAGCAGCGTGGCCGGAGCGAGCGGCAGCCCCTCGATCCCCGCCGCCAGCCCGCGTGCGGCCCACGCGAGCGCCGCCATCCCCAGCAGGTCGACGAGCGGCCGCAGCGGGCCCGCCCGGCCTACCACGGCACGGCGCCCAGCGCGCCGAGCTTGGCCAGCACGACGACGAGCAGGGCGAGCAGGGCCGCCTGCGTGTCGGAGTGCGCGCACAGGGCCCGCAGGCCGGCACGGGCGGGGGCAGACGGGGTGCAACGCAGGGGACGAGACGGCATGGGGGCTCCTTCGAAGGGGGAGCCGCCGGCCGCCGCGCCCCATCGGCGCCACCGCAGCCGGCGGAGGCGGCGGGGCGCAGGCGCGAGGCGATCGATCAGGCGGAGATCGTCACTCGCGGCAGGAGGCGCACCCGCCGCCGGGCATGGCGTGATGACACATGCAGTGCGGGTGGGTGGGGGTGCGCATGGCGAGGCCGGGACGGTAGCCCGCGGTCCCGCGGGGTCAAGGAGCGCCGAGGCCGCAGTGTCATGGACCGCCGCCGTCCGCGGGCCAACGCGAGGCGCCGCGGTACGCGCGCGTACGTCGGCGCGCCGGGGGCGCCTGGTACCTACCGCCGCCCGAGCAGGGCCCGCGCGCGTGGGATCAGCACGCTGTTCTCCAGGTGCACGTGGGCGAGCATGTCCCGTTCGAACGCCGTAAGCCCGTCGAGCAGCACGCGGTAGAGCGCACAGGCGTCCGCGGGGACCGCGTAGCCATGCAGCAGGTCCCGCAGCCGGTGGATCGCGTTCCCGGCGCCGGCGTGCTCGCCCTCGAGCTGGTCGAGCAGGTCCGCGAGGCCCTCGACCCGTTCCTCCTTGGTCAGGGCCCGGATGCGCGGGAACACGGTTTCCTCCTCGGTGTGCAGGTGCGCCATGAGTTCGGGCACCAATCCCTCGAACACCGCGCGGGCCTCGAGCAACTCCGGGTGCGCCTCCCCGTGCACGCGCGCCACCGTCGCGAAGGCGGCTCGCAGGCGCGGAAGCTCCCGCCGCAGGAAGGCGTGGTGCGTATCGACGACGTGCGCGATCACGACCGGGAGCGGTTCGCGCACGAAGCTCGGCAGCCGGCCGGGGCCGCCGGGGGCGACCACGAGGAGGGCGGCGAGCAGGCGGTCGACCTCGAGATCCTTCTCCCGGGCGGCCTGCGCGAGGGTGCGCTCCCCGCCGCAGCAGTAGTCGATCCCCACCAGTTCGAAGATCCGCGCGGTCTCGGGCACCTCGGCGACCACCCGGCCGACGGAACTCGTCGCGTCCCAAGCCGTACGTGCGGGAGCCGCAGGCGAAGCCTCGGGCTCCTCTCCAACGGAGAACGCCGGCGCGAGGCCGAGGGCGGCGAGGAGGAAGAGCAGGGGCAGCAGGACGGGCGGAGTAGGGCGCACGGAGGGCTCCCGGCGGGCGGCTTCGCGCCGCCCGGGACTCCCTTGGCCTCGCAGCCGGCGTGCCAACGGCTCGTTCAGGCCGGCCGTGCCGCGCGAGCCGCGCGCGGCACGGCCCGCGTCGGCTCCGGCCGCGGGGCCCTGCGCAGGGGGTGCGGGCAGGGGCGCAGCGCGGCGTCCCGCGCCTCCAGCGCCGCCCCGGCCGCGGCCGCGCGTTCGGCTCCCGGCCCCGGACGCTACTTCGAGGCGTTGAGGAAGATCGCCACCCCGCTGGGCGTTCCGGGGCCTCGGTCGGTGTGGGGCGTGCCCGGATCTGCCGCGTTCGTTCCAGGCGTTTCCCCCCGCGTGCGTTGCGTGGTCCCGTCCTCCCGGGCCTGGGCGAAGAAGGAAAGGCAGACGACGAGGTCGTCAAAGCCGTCCCCGTTGAAGTCGCCGACGGCGACGCGGCCCACGTTGTGCAACCGCGGATCGGGGTCGGCGCCCGGTGCGGGCGGGGCCGCCACCGTGAGGTCCGCCGCGCGCGTGAGGGTGCCGGTGCTGCCTGAGCTGCGGTAGACGTGCACGCGATTGAAGTGCCCCTGGGGGACGCCGTCGGCCAGGAAGCGCCGCCCGCCCGTCACCGCCACGTCGGCGTCGCCGTCCAGGTCGGCGTCGAGCAGCGTCACGTGGCGGTAGGCGACGTCGCCCGACGCCACGCGGCGGCTGGTGAACGACGTGCCCGAGCCGTTGTTGGTGTAGAGGACGAGCCCCGGCGACCCTCCGAAGCGGCCGAAGTCCGAGTCGTAGCCGTGGACCATCACGATGTCGTCCACGCTGCGGCCGGTCACGGGGCCGACCGCCGTACCCAGGACCTCGACGAAGAGCACCCCCGAGCCGCCCGGCACCCAGAGCCGCGTCCAGGACCCCAGGGAGCCGCTTGTGCCCGGGTGGGTCAGGTAGCCCGTGGTGCCGAGCGTTCCGGAATAGCCGGGGATGCCGAGCCAGAGGTGGAAGAAGAGCCGGTTCACGTTCTGGTCGCCGACGACGATGTCGTCGCGTCCGTCCGTTCCGAGCCTTCCTGCGGCGACGGACGCGGCTGAGAAGAAGTTCGGGATCTCCGGCTCCGTCTCGACCTCCTCGAAGGTTCCGTCGGGGCTCCCGCGCAGCACCGTCACCGACCCTCCGCGCTCCGAGGCCGTGGTGCCCGACACGCTCACGACCGGCGGGTCCTGATGGACGAGGACCACGTCGGGCACCGAGTCCGAGGTGAAGTGCCCGATCGCCATGTCCGATACGTGCACGTCGGGCGTGGAAAGATAGGGGAGGGGGCTTGTGACCGGGGCGGTGAGCGTCGTGAAGGGCGCCCGGTCCGGGTCCTCCGCCGTGCGCTCATTGAGGTAGACGCGCAGTCCCAGCGGCTCGCCGCCGACCGCCACGACGTCCGGGAAGCCGTCCAGGTTCATGTCGGCGAACTTCACCTGGTGCCAGTCGCCGCCCGCGTCCAGCACGACGAGTTCGAACGTGGGGTCGTTCGGGTCGAAGGCGGATCCCTCGGGGCGGTTGAGCAGCACGTGGATGCCGCCGGCGACGCCGGCCGCATTGGACCAGCCCGCGGCGCTGGTCCCGCAATGGACGATGTCCGCCAGCCCGTCCCCGTCTACGTCTGTCGCGTCCACGCCGGTGCTGGAAAGGGGCGGGTTGGGGTCGGGCAGGATGGTCTTGGATGCGAAGGCGAAGGTCTTGGCCGGGTAGATGAACGCGTCGTCCAGATCGAAGGTGAAGCCGTTGGGGTCCGTCACGCGCACCTTCACCCACCCCGAAAGGAGGGGGGCCGCCGGGGGGGCGGCGAAGGCGAGCGTGGAGTCGTCGACGAAGGTCGGCTCGATCGTGGCCGCGCCGGCCGTGTCGGGGCCGAAGGTGAGCTTCGTTCCCTCGCGGAATCCCACGCCCTGGGCGGTGAACGGGCCGGCGTCGATCGCGCGGTGCGGGGTGATGGATGTCAGGATCGGCGCCTGGAGCACGCGCAGGTCGTAGGCGCGCTCGTCGCGCTGGCCGGCGGAGTCCTCCACGGCCAGCCGCACGCGGAACTCGCCGATCTGGGTCGGGCCTTCGTCGCCCAGGTCCTCGATCGTGCCGGCGGGCGTGACCACGAGCCCGAGGTCGGCCAGGTCCGTCTCGCCCTCGGCGAGCGGCGCCTGCGACCAGACGTAGCCGGCCCCCGAACCCGGCGAGCCCACCTCCAGCGTCGCCGCGTAGGGCCAGCCCACGGCCCCGAGCGGGAGTGACTTCGTGCCGATCTTGAGCGGGAGGACGTCCACCGGGAGCCAGAAGGTCTGGGCGGCCACCGTGCCCTCCGAGTCGGTCACGCGCACCTCGAACGAGTAGGGGGAGTGCTCCGTGGAGGCCGGCCGGCCGAACAGGGCGCCCCCGGTGTTCATGTCGATCCCCGGGGGAAGTCCTGCGCCCGCGGTGAAGACGTAGCGCTCGTCGCCGCCCACCGCCTGGAGGAACACCTGATAGTCGTGGTTGAGCTTGGCGTTGGGCAGCGCCTCGGTGAGGAAGCGCAGGGGCCCGCGCCCGACCTCGATCACGAACTCGCGCAGCGCCTGGAGGAAGGGATCCTGGTAGACCCCGCCCGGGACGGCCGGGGCGGTGGCGCGCAGGTGGATCGGGTAGATCCCCGCCCGCAGGGGGATGCCCGTGATGCGATGCTCTAACGGGTCCAGGCGCAACCCCGGCGGGAGTTCCCCCTCCCAGATGTCCAGCAGGACGGGCTCGTTGGGGGCCTCGACGACGACGACCTGGTCATAGGGGACGCCCGTAGCGGCCGGGGCCAGGGTCGTGGTCTCGATGACCACGGCCGGGGCCACGGGCGCGCTGCGGCCCCCGCTGCCACAGGCGCAAAGCAGGACCAGGGCCGCCCAGTGGACCGGACAGAGTCCGGCTCGGATCGCTGCAGACATCGCTGACCTCCGTGAACGCCGCGCCCGCGCCGCCGCGCCCCCGGGGGGGGTGCAGGGGCGGGGCCTCATGGAGATAGAGCCGCTCCACGGCCGCCTGATACATGCCGGCCCCCGGCCCCCGGGCGCGGGCCCGGCCGATCCGGTAGGCTGGCCCCCCTTCGAGGCCGCGGGGCCCCCTCCTTCGCGGCCGCCGGCGTCCCGGAGGTTCGATGCGCACCCGGCGGGTCCTGGCCGTGCTCCTGCTCGGGCTCTGCCCGGCGTCGGGGGCCCTGGCCGGGCCCCCGCCCTCCGTCGAGGAGTTCAGCACCCGCGGTCAGGTCGAGTTGATCAACGGGTGGTTCTCCCGCGACGACGCACAGTGGGCCTCCGGCGTGCCTACGCTCGCCCTGCCGGCGTCCCTCACGCCGCCTGACTGCCCCCCGTCCATCGTGATCTACGTGCACGGCTTCGAGAACAGCGCCGCGGACGCGACCGCCAACTTCAACCAGGCCGCCGCCGCCCTCAAGGCCGCGGGGTACGCCGGGACCGTCTACGGGTACTCGTGGGACAGCAATCCGGGCGCCTTCAGCTTCGACGTCGCGCGCAAGAGCGCGGACCTGAACGGCAAGGTGCTGGCCCAACTCCTTCTCGACATCAAGCGCTCCTGTCCCGACACGAAGGTCAACGTGCTCACGCACAGCTTGGGGGCTCGCGTGGCGCTGGAGGCCCTGCGGTGCGGAGGGTGCGCGCACTCCGTACAGATGCTGGCCCCCGCGGTGGACAACGAGGTGCTGGAGGCGGGCCAGGAGTTCGGCGCCCCCGCCATCGGCCGGCGGGCCGGCACCCTCAAGGTGTGGTTCAACGACGAGGACGACGTGCTGGGGATCACCTACCCGCCCGAGGAGATCGACAGCGCCCTCGGCTCGGCCGGCAGCGAGCACGGGGCCGGCTGCCTCCCGGCCAACGTGTTCCAGTGCGATGCGCAGCCCAAGATGGAGGCGAGCGCGCTGGAGGGGGGCAAGACCCCCAACCCCGCCCCCAAGCCCGGCATCAGCGACGCCGAAGACGACCATTCGGGCTACATCTGGTGCGACAAGTTGATGGCCTGCGTGAAGAAGGGCCTCAAGTGAGCCGCCCGCGGAGGCGGCACGCGGCGGGCGGGTGGGGCCTGCTGGCGCTTCTGGGCGTCGGGCTGGCGGCGTGTGGCGGCGGCGGTTCCGGGCCCCCGGCGCCGGCCGGGCCCTTCCGGCTCGTCGACGGACCGCTGGCCCGCCTCACGCGGCTGCGCGACCTGGGGGCGGCCGAGGCGGGCGTGCCCGTCGAGGCCACCGCCCTTTCGCCCGACGGGGGGCTGGTGGCGGTGGGCGACGCCCTCGGACGGGTCTCGCTCTTCGAGGCCGCGACGGGCCTGCGGCGATTCGTCGTCACCCTGCCGCCGCCCGACGCCCGCTGGGTCGGGACCCCCAGCGAGGGCTACGCCCACGGGCTCGGGCGGCGCGTCGTCGGGCTGGCGATCCTCGCAGCCACGCCGCAGGTCCTCGCGGTCAACGGGCTCGGGACGGTCGTGCGGCTCGCGCTGGCCGACGGCAGCGCGTCGGCGCCCGTGGCGCTGCCCGTGGCGGTGGCCGCGCTCTCGGTGGACGAGCCCGGCGATCGCCTCGTGGTGGGCACCGACCGCGGGGCCGTCGAGGAGTTCGCCCTCTCGACGCTCGCGCCCACGCGAACCTACCGGCCGGCCGACGACGCGGGCCTTGCGCACTTCGTGCGGCACGGGCCGGCCGGCGCGACGCTGCTCACCGCACTCTCGGACTACGATCCGCTCGCCGACGCCGAGGGCGGGGGCCCCGGACCGGGCGTTTCGAACGCGGGGCTCACGCGCTGGAGCACGGCCACGGGCCTGCGGGACCTTCGGCTGGGCGGCCCACCGGGCACGGCGTCTGCCTTCGAGGCCCCGGGGCCCGCCGCGCCGATCGTGGCGGGGACGATGGAAGGCCATGGCGTCCTCTTCGACGCCACGGGGGTCCCGCTCGCGGAGGCGGCGCCCTTCTTCCAGCGCGTCGCGCCGGTTGCGGCCGGCGCCGAGACGCTGGCCGTCGCCGCGACGCCCCTGCGCGTCTGTCTCGTGCGGCTCGCGGATCGCGCCGTGGTGGCGCAAAGCCGCGACCCGCTCCACCCGAGTCCGCTCGTGCCCCGGTCGCTCTCCTCGGCGGCGGCGGCGGGCCGCTTTGCGCTCGGCCACCAGGACGGCAGCGCGGCGGTGTTCGAGGTGGAACTCCTGCCCGCGCCGATCGCCCCGGGCTTCGTCGCGCGCGACCAGCCGCTCGGATCGGCCCTGGGGGTGTCCCTCCGGGTGAGCGGCGAACTGGTCGCGCACGCCGCGCAGGTGGAGGAGGTCGCGGTCTCCCCGTCGGGGCGCTTCGTCGGGACGCGGGACGCCAGCGGGCAGGTGTACTTCTGGGACACCGCGGCCTTCGGCGCCCCGGCCGCCGCCAAGCCCGCCCGCCCGGCCGCCGCCCCGCGGCTGGTCGCGGGCCCCCTGCTCGTGGGGCAGTGCCCCGCGGGGGGCACCCGCATTCGTTTCGACGCGGCCGAGGCGACGGCGCTCGTGCTCGTCTCGCCCGCGGAACTCGCGCGCGTCGCGCTGCCGGCCGGCGCGGTGCTCGCCACCGTGGCCCCGCAGCAGGGGGGCAGCCCCCTCGCGGTGTGCGCGGCCCTGGACGTCGGCCCCGGCGCGATGCTGGTCGCCGACGAGGACGGTGGGCTCTACGCCTGCGACGGCGCCGGGGCCGTCGTGCAGGTGCTGGTGCCGGCGGTGGCGCCCGTCGACGAGGCGGCGCTCGGCGTCCCCTTCGGCACCCTGATGCACTGGCCCGACGGCCAGCGCATCCTGGCGGCGCCCACGGAGGTGGACCCGGCGCTTGGCACCACCCAGCGCATCACCTTCGTCGACCGCGCCACGGGCCAACCCGTCTCGGTCTCCAACCACGCCTACCTCGGCGGCGCGTTCGCCCCGTTCGACGGGGGTGGGGCGCTCGTGCTGGCGGAACGCTCGGAGGGGCGGGGGCTCTCGGTGCTCGCCGACGGGCCGACCTGGCCCGTCGTGGCGACGGCCAGTCGGCTGGCCCCGCGCCACGGTCCGGCGGGCGTCGGCGGGGGACTCCTGCTCGGCGCGGACCACGACCGGGTGGTGTTGATCCGCGTCCAGGGCGGGCAGTTCCTCACGGGGGCGCTCCCGCACGCCGGGGGGGCCGCCGCGTCCGCCTTCGGGGGCTCCGCCGCGAGCGCCCAGGCCTTCCTCGGCCTTTCCAACGGCCGGGTCCTGCGCCTCCAAGCAGAGTGACCCGCCGGGCGTGGCGAACCCGGACACGGGTCGCTAGACTCGCGCGTCCAGGTTTCGGGCGAGGGTCCTTCGTGAACGTCCACTCCGTCGTGCGCGCATGCTTCGCCGTGTGTCTTCTC
>JAPKHB010000430.1 GCA_026647295.1 Planctomycetota bacterium
CGCGAACAGGTGACGGTTGCACTCTCAGGCGATGGCGGCGACGAGCTCTTTGGCGGCTACACGCGCTACACGGAGGTGGCCGGTCAACCGCCGAGGCTGCCGGCAGCCATCCGGCGGGCGGTGCGCGGCCTCGCGCACCACGGAAAGCGCAAGGCGTACGCCGGCGCGCACGCCGGGTCGGTGCGCCGGATCCAGGCGCCGGTGCCCGGTCACGCCGACGCGGATCGTGTTGCGCGGCAGGGGCACAGGGGCCGGGGCGGGCAGGGGCAAGGCGTTCCTCCGGGCCGCGCCCTGCGGCCCGCCGGCGGGCCGCCGCCGTGGCGGGCGACTACTCCTCGGACACGGTCCAGGTGACCGAGTCGCCGGACTCCAGCGTCGCCTGGACGCTGACCGACGCCCCGTGGGGGGCCTTCGCCGTCAGCGTGTGCGTCCCGGCCCGCACCTGGGTGGTGCACATCAGGTTGCGCAGGGCGCGGCAGCCGTAGGCGTCGCCGACGTACAGGTCGAGGGTGAACGAGGTGTTGTTCTGCAGCGTGACCTGCCCGTAGCCCGTGCTCGCCCCGCCCGCGGACATGGGCCCGAAGGAGCGCGCCTCGGTCTTCTTGACCTCGCCCAGCGCGGCCACGAGTCGCCCCGCCGGGGCGGAGGCGTCGGTCTCGGGCGCGGGCGCCTCGGGGGCGGCCTCGGACGCGCCGTCGGCGGGGGCTTGCGGTGCAGCGTCGGGCGCGGGGGCCGGACCGGGGTCCTTGTCCGCCGCATCGCCGCAGCCCGCGAGCAGGAGGACGGCCAGGCACGCCGGCAGGAGGCGGAAGGCATTCATGGGGGGAACTCCTCGGCCGCGGCGGGGCGCGGCGCGCTGCGTCAGGGCGCGGCCGAGATGGCCGTCACCGCCACGATCGTCTGGTTGCCCTCGGTCGTGGGCCGGGCATTGCCTTCCACGCGGGCCTGCTTGCCCACCCACGCCGCCAGGTCCACCGTCTTGCTCTCCAGCAGGCAGACCAGCGCGCCGTCCCGGGTGAGCTTGTGGGAGCCCTCCATGTAGATCGAAGGCCCGAGTTCCTCGACCAGCCCGACGGCGCTGAAGGGGGCGAGGGGCGCCGGCTCCGCGCCGCCGTTCAGGGCGGCCGGCCCGTTGCCGTCGGGCGCGGCCGGCGTGGCGGGCGTGGCGCCGGGGCCGGGGGCGTCGGGCTTGTCCCCGGAGTCGCCGCAGCCGGGGGCGGCCGCGAACAGGACAAGGCACAGCGACCAGGTGACGAGGCGGCGCATGGGAGTACCTCCGAACAGGTCCGGCGGCGCCCGACCGGTGGGGTCGGGGCGGCCGCCCCCATGCCTGTACCACCCCCCCCGGCGCCGTGCAATGGGGCCCGGGGCCTGGGGACGCGCGTTGCGCGCGGGGGCCCCGACCGCGCCTTCAGCGGGCGCGGGGGCAGAGTTCGTGGATGGCGCGCCGCGCCACGGCCTCGAGCCGGGCGGGCTCCTCCTGGGCGCGGGCGAGGAGCAGGCCCCCCTCGAGGGTCGCGACGAGGGCGCGGGCCAGCGTGCGCGGGTCCCCCTCGAAGGCGAGTTCGCCGCCGCGGCGGCCCGCCTCGAGGACCTCGACCAGCCAGGCTTCGTTGCGGTCGAAGAAGTCCCGCACGGCGCCGCGCACGGGCCCGGGCAGCGTGAGGTACTCGGCGGCCAGCACGCCGCAAAGGCACATGCGGCCCCGGCGCAGCACCTCGGCATAGAGCCCCGCGTAGGCCTCCAGGCGCGCGAAGGCGCCCGGGTCGCGCTCCTGGATCGCAGCCAGCCGCGCCTCGAAGGCCCGCGCGTAGCGTTCGACCAGGGCCAGGGCCAGATCCCCCTTGGCGGGGAAGTGGTAGTGGAGGGTGGCGGTGGTGAGGTCCACCGCCCTTGCCACGTCCGCGTAGCTGAACCCATTGAGTCCCCGGGTCTGGGCGAGCGCTTCGGCGGCCGCGAGGATGCGCTCGGCCGTGCCGGCGCCCGCGCCGGGGCGTCCGGCGGGCCGCCCCGCCCGGCGGGCCGGCCGCCGGGGCGGGCCGTGGGTGGGGTGGGGGCGGGCGGCCGGGCGACGAGGCATCCTGGACAACTCCTCCCGGATCCTATCCGCGGACGCCCGGGGCCGGGTCCGCCCGCCCGCCCCGCCGGCGGGCGCCAGGGGGTTGAATCGGTATCTACCGATCGATAGATTAGCGCCGCTCCCCCCTTGGAGGCCACCATGCTGCAACTCACCGAACAGAAGTCCTTCGAGCGCCCGGACGAGGTCCGGGAGTTCCCCCTCGGGCGCGCCGAGATCCTCAAGATCGGCGCCGCCGAGATCGGCCGCCTGGTGTTCGAGCCGGGCTGGCGCTGGTCCACCCACCTCAAGCCGCTCGTCCAGACCGACTCCTGCAAGGCGCCCCACTTCCAGTACCACCTCCAGGGGCGCCTGGGCATCCGGATGGACGACGGCACGGAACTCGTGGCCGGACCCGGCGACGTGACCTCGCTGCCCTGCGGGCACGACGCGTGGGTGATCGGCAACGAGCCCGTGGTGGTGGTGGACTGGTACGGCGCCAGTTCCTACGCCCGGCCGGCGTGAGCGGGGGCCCAACCGCTCCTTGACGGGCGTCTTGCCGGCGCCCGGGCCCCGGCCAGACTGGGGAGACCCGATGCCCGGGG
>JAPKHB010000431.1 GCA_026647295.1 Planctomycetota bacterium
GACGCCGCCCTCGCCCGGCGCCACGCCCGCCCCCTCGGGGTCGACGGCGCCGGCGCGGCGCAGGCGCAGCCAGGCGGCGTCGTCCGCGCGGCCCGTGGCCGCCATCACCAGCACGGCGTCGCTGCGGCGCAGCTCCAGCGAGCGCACCGCCTCGAGCAGCGCGCCGAGCCCCGCGTCGGAGTGCGTGCCCAGCACCGCGTTGTCGCCCCTGACGTCCAGGTCGATGCTCACCTGCCCCGCGGCCACGTTGCCCAGCGCCGAGAGCGGCCACAGCGGGTGGATCGCCCGCCAGCCGCCCCCGAAGAACGCGGCGAGGTCCGGCGCGCCGTCGGGGCCCCGCGCGGCGCGCAGCGCCGCCTCGAACTCGCCGGGCGGCGTGTCCACCAGCGGCAGCGCCGCGAAGAGGCCCACCCGCTCGCGCGCCAGCGCGCCCAGGCCCGCCGCGTCGTGTACGGCCCGCGCCAGGGGCTCGAGCAGGCGGCCGTGGGGTCCGAGGATGCGCAGCGCGGGGTCGTCCTCCGCCTGCGGGTCGTCCAGCCCCAGGCGCGCCGCGCGGGCGCCGGGCGCGCCGGCGGCGTCGGGTGGCGGCGCGAGCGCGCCCCGGCCGGCGGCCAGCGCGGCGCAAGTGGCCGCGAGCGACTCGCCCAGCGCCGTGCGGGCGGCGGCGGCGGTGACGGCGACCGCGCCGCTCATCGCGCGCGCGCGAGGTCGCGGGCGGCCCCGAGGCACAGGCAGCCGTTCTGCCCCCCGAAGCCGAAGGAGTTGGACAGCGCCACCTCGTGGGCGAGGGCGCGGGCCGCGTTGGGCACGTAGTCCAGGTCGCAGCGCGGGTCGGGGGCCTCCTGGTTGATCGTGGGCAGGAGCACCCCGCGGCGCATGCCTTCGAGCGTGAGCACGGCCTCGATGGCCCCCGCGGCCCCGATCGCGTGGCCGATCATCGACTTGTTGGAGGACACGGGCACCTCGGCGGCGCGCGCCCCGAGCAGGCGCTTGATCGCCAGCGTCTCGACCGGGTCGTTGACGGGCGTGGAGGTGCCGTGGGCATTCACGTATTGGACCGCCTCGGGGCCCAGGCCCGCGTCCCGCAGCGCCGCCTGCATCGCGGCCAGCGCCCCGTCGCCCTGCGGCGGCGGGTCGGTGATGCGGTAGCCGTCGGCGGAGTCGCCGTAGCCCAGCACCTCGCCCCGCACGGGCCGGCCGCGCCGGCGCGCGCCGTCGAGCGACTCGAGCACGAGCAGGGCCGCACCCTCGGCGATCACGAAGCCGTTGCGCCGCCGGTCGAAGGGGCGCGAGGCGCCCGCGGGGGACGGGTAGCGGCGGGTGAGCGCGCCCAGGAGCGCAAAGCCGGCGTAGTAGGAGAAGCCCAGCAGCGGCTCGGTTCCCCCCGCCAGCACCACGTCGGCGCGCCCCTCGCGGATCCAGTGCAGGGCCTCCCCGAGGGCCTGCGTCCCGGCGGCGCACGCCGAGACCACCGGGAGCACGGGGCCCCGCGCGCCGAGCGCCTGCGCAAAGCGCGTCGGGACCCACTCGGGAGAGCGGCGCGTGAACTCGCGTTCGTCAAAGCGCGGGTCCGCCGCCAGCGCCTCCGGGTCGAGCGCGCCGTCGGCCCCGACGTGGGCCGCGCACGCCTCCAGGTGCGCCCGCGGCGGGGTCGCGCCGTGGCCGCCCAGCGCCACGCCCACGCGCCGGGGGTCCACGCCGGCCAGCGCCGCGCCCCCGTCCAGCGCTTCGCGCGCGGCCGTGCGCAGCAGCCGCAACGCCGAGCCGGCCGCGAGGTCTTCGGGCTCCTCGGCCACCAGGCAGGCCAGGTCCACCTCGCCGCCGATCTCGCAGGGCAGGCCCGTCGGATCGAACCGCGTGAGGCGGCGGATGCCGCTCCGTCCGGCGGCCATCGCGTCGAAGACCCCGGCCACCGAGGCGCCCAGGCAGGTCACCAGGCCCATGCCCGTGACGACGACGCGCGGGGCCGGCGCTCCAGCCATCCGCTACGCCCCGGCGAAGAGGCGTCGCTCCTGCTCCACCTTGCGGATCCAGGCCCGCGTGAGCTCGTCGCCCGTGGGGTAGGCGGCGTCCTTGCCGCACGCCCCGCAGGCGACCTTGAGCCCGTCCGCGCCCTGCCAGTCCTCGGCCCCGCAGGCGGGGCAGGCCGCGGGCAGGTGCGCGGTGATCCCGAGCACGGCGTCGATCAGGGTGCGCGGGGTGACCAGGCGCGCGACCTCGTCGGCGTACAGGCCGGCCTTGAGGTCCGGCTGGTCCCCCAGGTGCATCCGCAGCAACTCGGCCGCCGCGGCGGTGATCTGGTTGTTGCGGTCGATGGCCTTGCCCTCGCCCAACTCCTCTTCGACGTGGTCGAGCACGAGTTGGGAGGCGAGCTTGATGCCGAAGGCGGTCTCGATCCGGAAGTTCACGTCCAGGAAGTCGATCGACGTGGCCCCGAGGGCGTCCACGATGGAGGCGTCCAGGTCGATCGCCTCCGGGTCGACCTTGAGCGTGGTCGCGAGCGCGGCGCGCACCTCGGAGGGCGGCAGCCAGGCGGCGAGCGCCTTGCCGACCGCCGTGCAGTAGAGCTGGCGCGTGCTGCCGACGTCCTGCACGACGCGCACCGGCCCGCCCGGCTCGCGCTTGGCGGCGATCGTCACGGTCCCGTGGATCCACGCCGCC
>JAPKHB010000432.1 GCA_026647295.1 Planctomycetota bacterium
TTCGGAGCTTCTTCCAGGCCCCGACCGTCAAGTACGCCTCATGAGGTGCCAACTGATTTGTGGCCGGGGTAATAACACCAACTGGTTCGTGATCGATCCATTGGGCTGTCGTTCCGTTCCGAAAGTTGGACGCACGACTCGCTACCGCTGGGGCAGTGGGGAGACGAGGCGGAAGCCATACACTTCGAACCGATCGTCAGGCGTGCTCCAGTTCCGGAATGCGGCACGCAGGTCCACGGCATCCGAGACCCATGAACCACCCCGCAACACACGCTCGCCGCCTGTGGCAGGACCCAGGGGATCCCGCTGCGGCTCGCGTGGATACGGGCCGTAGTAGTCCTCCACCCACTCGTAGACGTTGCCCAACATGTCGTAGAGCCCCCAAGCGTTGGGGGCGAACGTGCCCACGGGGGCGGCTACTGCGTGGCCGTCGTCGAGCTCGGACCGTTCCTCATCCACAGCGCCAGGGTCGCGCATGTCGGAGAAGTTGGCAATGCGAACCAACTCGTCGTCTCCGTCTCCGATGTAGCGGGGGGAACTTGTGCCGGCCCTCGCTGACCATTCCCACTCTGCCTCCGTTGGGAGGCGGTACTCGCGGCTGCCAGCACGCTCTTGAAGCCAAGTGGAGAACTTGCGTACATCCTCCCAAGAGAGATGCACAGCCGGCTGATCGTCCGCGTTCAGCGAGTAGTGGGCACCGACCTCCGAGGTGTGAGAGCCGCTGTCGTGCGCGGGGCGGAATCGCCGGTACTGCCCGTTCGTCACCTCCGTGATCTGCAGATAGAACGGCTTGCTGATCGTCACCTCGTGCTGGTTCTCTTCATCCTCGTGGCCTACCTCAGCCTCTGGTGACCCCATCAAGAACGTCCCCGCCGGGATCAGCACGAAGCGCATCCCGAGGTCATTCTCGAAGGCGACGGGCACGCCGTGTTTCTTCGCCTCGGCGATCTGCTCGGGGGCGACCTTCGCCCATATAGGCACGTCGACGGTCGGTTGAGCGGGCCTGTCTTCTCCGCACGCTGCGAAGCCCAGCGCCGCCAGTAGGAGTACCGCGGGCGCGTTGAGCCTCACGATGTCGACCCTCTTGCAGCACCGCTCGCTGGAACAATGCCCGCAGCGCGGGTAGGGCCATAAGTCAGGCCGTTCCGGCAGACTACTTCCTCGCATCCTGCGTTGCGACCGCTCGAAGCGCCGCGTCGCACGCGCGAACGATCCGGCCGTTCCAGGCCCCGTCTAGAGCCGGGGCGGTGATCCAGAGTCGTCTGGTACGCCGCACGACATCCTCAAATCCTGGTGCGGCCATCTCCTTGAGAGCCCGGAGAGGCTCCTCGACGCGATCGATGTGCAAGTAGAGGATTCGTCGCTCGTCCCACTTCATAGCGTCCCCCGACCACCAGCCATCCTCCAGCCTCTCCTTCGCCTCGGTCCAGAAGACGAGTTCCTCCTCCAGTAGGCCAAGAAGCGGGGGAACCGCCGAGGGATCGCCGATCTCGCCGAGCGCCCGGAACACCCGCTCCTCGTATCTCCCGTCCCGATCCAGAGCCATGAGCGAGACTAGGAACGGAACGGCGACCTTGCCACACCCCTGGATCACCTTGAAGGCCTCGTGAACAGCGAAGGCGTTGTCTGCATCGACGTACCTCGCCGCGACCGCGAGCCGCTGTCCGGCGTCCTCGTTCGTCCGGAGATCGGCCAGAACACGCTTTGCTTCTCGGATCTCTAGCACGTGGGCGCGCAGCTCCTGCTCACTTCGCTTCACGGGGGCGAGGAAGTTGCCGCCCACGTTGGTGCTGGCGACGTTGGCATACACCTGGTCGTTCTCGATCCAGCACGCCGAAGACTGGATGTCGCCTCGGCGCGGCTCAGCCTCCAACCACTTGCCGGTGGCCGGGTCCTCCCGTAGGAAGAGCACCATGCGTGCTCCCGTGACGACCAACCCCCTCCTGTACTTGAGCGTGCGGCGGCCTACGGGAGCGAGTTGGGCCAAGTCCGGCAGATGAAGTTCTGTACCGGGAGCGCGGGAGCCCACCCAGGAGTCGACGACCGTGAGGTGCCCGTCGATCGCGTGGCCTTCGGTCGCAACCAGGATGTGAGTCGCGTCCCAGGCGCAGACATCAAGTTCGAAGCGGGGGCCGGCCGAGGCCGTGGCGTCCCCCGCGAAACTAGCCACGAACCCCGCACGCTGGCGGAGGCCTATCAACTCCTGGCGCAGGAGCAGGGCCGCATCAAAGTGCTGGCCGGCGGCACCGACTTGATGGTTGCGCTTCACGCGCGCACGGAATGCCCGCCGGCTTATTTGAATGTGTGGCCGCTGGCGGAATTGCGCGGCATCACGGAAACAAACGAGTCCGTGCGCATCGGCGCGTTGACGACATACACGCAACTCATGCGCTCGACGCCGGTGCAGCAACACGCGCCGATTTTGGCGGAGGCCGCCGGCGTGATCGGCGCCCGGCAAATTCAAAACCGCGGCACCCTGGGCGGCAACATCGTCAATGCCTCGCCCGCCGGCGACACGCTGCCGGTGCCGGGGGCCGACACGCTCCCGCACCGCGCCGCCTACACGCCGGCCCGGTTCGACGTGCGCATCGTGGTGGCTGGCGAGACACCGCGGGGCACGGTCGTCCTGCGCGGGGCCCGCATCGTCT
>JAPKHB010000433.1 GCA_026647295.1 Planctomycetota bacterium
CACAGGAACCCCCCATGGCCATCGTGATCCGACTGTCCCGCCAGGGACGCAAGAACCGCCCGCACTACCGCCTGGGCGTCTACGACCGCCGCACCCGCCGGGACGGCCCGCCCATCGAGTACCTGGGCCACTACGACCCGCTGGTCGAGGACGAGGCCCGCAAGGTGACCCTGGACGAGGAGCGGGTGCGCCACTGGCTCGGCCAGGGCGCGCTGGTCTCCGACACCGTGCGCACCTTCCTGCGCCAGCGGGGCATCTCCGCCCCGCGGGCCAAGCCCCGCACCAAGCGCGGGTAGCCCCGGCCCCCGGGCCCCCCTGGGGGGCCCCGACGCGGAGGACGACGCATGGCCAAGTCCGCCCGGAAGCCCTCGCTCGTCGAGGTGCTCGCGGTACTCGAGTCCCTGTTCGGCGCGCCGGCGAGCACGGGCGTCGACGAGGACCCGCTGCTCGACCACCTGCTGGTGGCCGTGCTCGCGCCGCACACGACCGAGGCCAAGGCCCGCCAGGCCGTGCGCGCCGCCTCCGAGGCGTTCCTGGACTTCAACGACCTGCGCGTGAGCCCGCTGGCCCAGATCGAGGCCGTGATCGAGCCCTTCGTGCCGGCCGAGCGCCGGCGCCAGGCGGCCTACGACCTGCGCATGGCCCTCCAGGACGTGTACGACTCGACGCACGGCCTGGACCTCGAACCCCTGCGCGACCGCACGCCCGAGGCCCAGCGCAAGTTCTGCAAGCACCTGCCCGCGATCCACGGCGGCGCGGCGGCGCTGGTGTTCCAGATCGCGCTGGGCGACGGGACGCTCGCCTTCGGGCCGGGCGAGGAGCACCTGCTGACGCGCTTCGGCCTGCTGCCCCGCGCGGCCAACCGGGCCCGCCAGCGCGCGGCCCTGGAACGGCAGATCAAGCCCGCCGACCGGCGGCGCTTCGCCTGGCTCGCCGGGGCCGGCGCGCACCTGTACGAACGCGACTTCGACCCCGCGCACCCCTTCTGCCAGCTCCTGGTGCGGGCCAAGGCCAAGGAACTCGTGATCCGCGAGCAGGAGCGCAAGCGCGAGGAGGCCCGCCGCAAGGCCGAGGAGAAGAAGCGCCTCCAGGACGAGGAGCGCGCCCGAAAGGCCGCCGAGCGCGAGCGGGTGCGGCGCGAGCGCGAGGAGGTCCGGCGCCAGCGTGACGCCGAGCGCGACCGCAAGAAGGCCGAGGTCGTGGCCGCGCGGCGCGCCAAGGAGCAGGCGCACAAGGACGCCGTCGCCGCCCGCCAGAAGGCCGCCCAGGAGGCCCGCGCGCTGGCCCGCAAGCAGGCCCAGGAGCGCAAGGCCGCCGAGCGCAAGAAGGCCGCGGAGAAGCGGGCGGCCGAGAAGAAGGCCAACGAGAAGAAGGTGGCCGAGCAGAAGGCCGCGGACAGGAAGGCGGCCGACAAGAAGGCGGCCGAGCAGAAGGCCGCGGACAAGAAGGCGGCCGAGCGCAAGGCCGCCGAAGCCAAGGTCCCGGCCCGCAAGGCGGCGCCGAAGAAGCCGGCGTCCCGGGCGGCCAAGCGGCCCGCGCAGCGCGCCCCGACGGGCCGCCGCCACCGGTGAGCCACGCCCGGTGAGCCGTCCCGGCGCGCCGCTCCGGCTGGCCAGCCGCAGCCCGCGCCGCCGGACCCTGCTCGCCCGGGCCGGGATTCCGTTCCGGGTGGGGCCCCTGCCCCCGGCCGCGGAACGGGCGCCGGCCGGGGCGACGCCGCGCGCCCGCGTGCTGTGGCTCGCACGAAAGAAGGCCCGCGCGGTGGCCGCCCGCGTGCCGGGCGAGTGGGTCCTCGGCGCCGACACCCTGGTCTTCCTGGGCCGGCGCCCGCTGGGCAAGCCCCGCGACGCCAAGGCCGCACGCCGGATGCTCGCGGCCTTGAGCGGGCGGCGCCACCGCGTGCTCACGGCGGTCGTGCTCGCGCGGGCCAGCGGCCGCTCGGTGCGCTGCCTGGCCGGGGTGGCCGCGGCCACGGTCGAGTTCCGGCGCCTTTCCGCGGCCGAGGTCCGGGCCTACGTGGCGAGCGGCGAGCCGCTGGACAAGGCCGGGGGATACGCGCTCCAGGGCCGCGGCGGGGCTTTCGTCGGGCGCCTGTGGGGCGCCCCCGACACGGTCGTCGGCCTGCCGCTCGGCCTCCTGGGACGACTCCTTGCCCGGGCCGGGATGCGGGGGGCGCACGCCCCGGTCAAACCCGCCCGGCGGCGCGGCCGATAGAGGGGGGGAGGCCCGCGTGCGCAAGAGTTCCCTCGTCCTGATGGGCCTGCTGGTCCTGCTCTTCGCCGGGCTGCTCCTGGCCAGCGGCTGGATGCACGGGACCTACGAGGAGGACCTGGCGCGCAGCGCCGACCTGACCCGCCTGCTCGCGGGCCAGGGGCTGCTGCGCGAGGGGACCCGGGTGCTGGTCCTCAAGCGCAGCGGGGGTGGGGAGCGGCGTCTCGCGCCCGACGGCCAGGGCCTGCTGATCGAGTTCGCCCCCGCGCCCGATCTCCTCGAGCGGGCCGGGGGCCTGCCCGGCCTGATCGAACGGATCTGCCGCGAGGCCCAGGCCCTGCTGCCCCCCGGCACCCCGGTCGACTGGTTCGAACTCGCGGTGCAACTCGAGACCGACGCAAAGGCGCCGCGCTGGC
>JAPKHB010000434.1 GCA_026647295.1 Planctomycetota bacterium
CGAGCCGCTCGCGGAGGCGGACCTGCGGCGCGGCGCCCAGACGGGCCACCTCACCGGCGAGGAGCGCTACCTGCTCGGGACCCCGAGGGAGGCCCTGTTGTTCTGGTGGGCCGTTTCGCACAGCACCTACCACCTCGGGCAGATGGCCATGATCCGCCGGGCGGTGGCCCTCCCACCGGACGGCGGCGGGTAGCCCCGGGGCCGCGGCGGCGACCCACCCCGGTGGTGTCGGCCGGGGGGCGCGGGCCGGACCGGGCTCGAATCGCTAGACTGGCGCGGTCCCCCCTGGAGGCGCCAGGCATGCCCCGGTCCCCGTCCCCCACCCGCAAGGCCAAGCCCGCCGCCCAGCCTCCCACCCGCAAGACTGCCCCGCGCAAGGCGGCGGCCCGTCCGGCGGCCGCACGCCTCACGTTCCCGGCGGTCATGGCGGCGCTCGAGAAGGCGGGCACCGCCCAGACCCGCAAGACCTACGCCCGCCACGGCGCGTCCGAGCCGATGTTCGGCGTGAGCTTCGCGACGCTCGCAGGTCTGGTGAAGCAGATCGGAGTGGACCACGAACTTGCGCTGCAGCTCTGGGACACGGGCAACTTCGACGCGCGCAACCTGGCGCTCAAGGTGGTGGACCCCGCGCGCATGACGCCGGCCGGCTTGGACCGGTGGGCCCGCGAGATGACGGTGCGCATGTGCGCCGGCTACGTCTCCATGGTCGCGTGCGAGGGCCCCCACGGCCACGCGACCGTGCGGCGCTGGCTGGGCTCCCGGGACGAACGCCTGCGCGAGGCCGGCTGGGGGCTGGTGGCGCAACTTGCGCTGCGCGACGCGACGCTGCCGGAGGAGTGGTTCGCGGAGCGGCTGGCCGAGATCGTCAAGGGCATCGGCGGCGCGCCCAACACCGAACGCTATGCGATGAACGGCGCGCTGATCGCCATCGGCGGCCGCGGCCCGGCGCTCCGCAAGGCGGCGCTCGCCGCCGCCCGGAAGATCGGCAAGGTCGAGGTGGACCATGGCGACACCTCGTGCAAGACGCCGGACGCGGGGGCGGCCATCGAAAAGGCCTGGGCCCACGCCGCCGCGAAGGGCTTTGCCTCGCCCGCGGTGCAGGAGCAGGGGCGCAAGTCCCCGCGCACGCGATGCTAGACGGGGGCGCCCCGGTCGCCGCCCCGCGCCTCGAGGCCGCGGGGGCGGCCCGCGCCGATCCCACCCCCCAGCGCGTCGCGCGGGCGCGGACCGGGGCCCGCCGGCCCCTTGACCGTGAACAGGAGATCCCATGAACCGGTCTACCGGGTGCGCCTTGTTGCTCCTGGCCGTCGCCCTCGCCCTTGCGGCGTGGCCTGACGCGGTCGGCGAGGAGAAGCCGCCGGCGCGGGCGGCGACCCAGGACGTATCGATCGCGACCCCGCGCGGCGTCACGTTGGAGGGCGTCCTGCACCTGCCGGCACAGCCGACCGGCGTGATCGTCGTGATCGGCGCAGGCCGTGGCTACCACATGGGCCTGCCGTTCCTGGTGCGCACCGCGGAGCACCTCCAGCAGGTAGGCGTGGCGGCGCTGCGCTTTGACTGGGCCTACCACACGGCGAAGGGCCAGCACTCGCCGGACCTGGCGGTCGAACTCGAGGACCTCGAGGCGGCCCTCGCATTCGCCAGGGGCGTGGAGGGGGTGCGCCACGTGGTCCTGGCGGGCAAATCGCTGGGCAGCGTGGCGGCCGTGATGCGCGCCTCCGCCCACGCGGACGATCTCGCCGGACTGATGCTCCTCACCTGGCCCATCCACCCGCCCGGGAACGCGGCGGAGCCCTTCCCCGCGGGGCAGGAGTTCGCGCGCTCCTGGCAGAAGCCCTGGCTGATCGCCTGCGGCGATGCGGATCCCTTCAGCGACCTCGGCGCCCTCTACGCGCTCGCCGCGAACTGCGCCCATCCACCCCGGCTCGTGATCGCGCCCGGCGACCACGGGTTCAACGGGCCGCGGGGGCGGGAGGACGAGGCGGGCATGCAGGCCAACGTGGACCTGGCGGCGCGCGGCATCGCCCGCTGGGCGCGCGTCTGGGCCGAGGCCTGGGCGGCCGCCAAGTAGGGGTCCCGGCGGGTGCCCGTGCGGGCGTGCGGAAGGCCGTCGGCGGCGGCCTTGCACACGGGCGCGGGCGGGCGCACCGGACGGTCGGGGCGACGGGCGGCCGCCTGGGGTTGGGCCCCGAGGGGAGTCGACGCCGTCAGGCGGGAACGTGGAGCGCCTTGAGGTAGCGGCCGATCTCGCAGAAGCCCAGGCGCGCGTAGAGGTGCCGCGGCCAATCCTCGGCGTCGGCCACCAGGAAGACCAGGTCGGCCCCGCCCCGCCGCGCCGTCCCGACCGCGTGCCGGACGAGGGCCGAGGCGTGGCCACGGTTGCGGTGCGCGGGCAGCGTGGCGAGCGCCTCGACCTGCGCCACGCCGTCCTCGGCGTAGAGTTCCACCCAGGCCACCGGCTCCCCGCCTTCGAAGACGGCGAAGTGGCGCGCCGGGACCGGGAGGAACGCCCGCGCGTCCAGGAGGTCGCCAATGACCTCGGGCGTCGCCCAGGGATGGGTCCGAAGGTGCGTCTCCCGCGCCGTGCGCAGGACCGCCGCGTCGACCTCGACCACGC
>JAPKHB010000435.1 GCA_026647295.1 Planctomycetota bacterium
ATGGCGGACACTACTACTACTTCTACGACGGTAAGAGCCTGTGGAAGTTCGATGTGTTTACCTCCTCGGGGCTTCGGGACAAGCTGGTGGAGGCCGAGAAGCGCGGGGAGAACATCTACATCGATGCGGAAGTACTCTTTCCTCGGGCCATGGTGGAGTGTCTGGGCGAGGTGCCCGAGGCGGCGGCAAAGTGGCTCCGTGGGATCTCAGGCTTGCTCCAGGTCCTCCAGCACTTCTCGAAGGAGCTCGGCGCGCTCGCCGGCGGCGTGCTCCAGGAAGTGATCACGCAATTCGCCAATCTCCTGGAGCGTATTGGCGAATTGGTGGACGCTGTGGGCGACGCGATCGCCGAGCAGATCGTGGCGCTACTGATGCAGGGGCTTGCGCTGCTGGAGGAGGTTCTGCCGCCAGAGTGGATGGAGAAGGTCGTGGCCGTGTTCGATAGCCTGGCGGAGGGCCTCCAAGCGGTAGGGGAGGTTCAAGAGAGTGTGGAGGAGGCGCTGGACGCCCAGCTGAAGGACCTTGGCCTCAACAAGAACCATGTGCGGGGCCTTCGGGCCTTGCTCAAACTGTTTTCTGCGGCCGGGCGAATCGTGGGGCTCGGCGGCACGCTTGGCCGGAAATTGGCTGCGGCGAACAATGACTGGCGGAGTCGGCGCTCGCGTCGGTCGGGTGACCGCGGCGACGGGCGGCGCAAGGAAGGGTCGAAGGACGGGGACAAGGGTGAGCGTAAGCGCCCAGGGGGTCCGGGCCCTCTCCACCCGCCGAGAGGAGAGTGGAAGCGCGACACGGCCCACATGTCGGCTCGGGCGCGAGAGTACCAGGGGAAGATCACAGGCAAGCCTGGCGAAAAATACACAGTCAACGGAGTTGACTTCGACGGGATCAAGGGCAACGAGCTCTTGGATGCGAAGGGTCCCGGTTACGCGTGGGGAGTCAAGGATGGCGCCTTCAGACCGAACTACGAGGGAGCCGAGGGTCTTCTGAAGCAGGCCGAGAGGCAACTCCAGGCCGCACCTGGGGCTCAAATCACCTGGCACTTCGCCGAGGAGTCTGCAGCTGCAGCGACTCGCGCACTCTTCCGCGAGAACGGTATCGTTGGGATCACGATTCGCGTGACCCCACCCTAGGCACAGAACGGAGGTACTAGGTGTTCCTCGGAGCCTACTGGTCGTCGCGAAGGGAATCAGAGTCCCAAGCTCGGGCGCGCCTCACTGCGTTCTTCGCGGCGCTCGCGGCCAGGGGCGGAGTGCTGTCAGTGTGGTATCCCAAGGGCGGGAGGCCCGGAGCTTCGATGGACCCGCCGGTGCAGGTGTCAGATGCGAGTGCCGTTTCGGCCCACATGACGAGGAACCGGCGCGACTCGGACGGCAGCCCGATTCCGGAACTCGGATGGAGGGTCGCACTCTGGAATGGGCAGGCGGTTTCATTCTCAGCCTGCGTCGGCGCATATGCACCTAATCAAACGAACAGCGTCGTGATCAGCTTCGCGCCGGGAAGTACCGAGCCTCGACAACAGGAGCAGGAAGAAGTCCTTCAACTCATGATCGATCACTTTGACCCGGATCATGCCGTGGCGACGAGCAACGCACTCCTCGACAGGCAGGGTGTGTCGCTGCCTTGGGAGGCCGGCTGGTTGCGATACATGCGGGGCGGCCACCTTCGCTCCGAGTTCGTGGGGCGCTGATGGCGTGCTATGTGGCCGGTGCTGCGGACAGCGGAAGCAGTGATGGACGTGACTGTCCCGAGAGTCGAGACCGAATCGAAGCTTCGAGGAACTCCAGGATCGAACGGCCCTGCGCCCGGAGACTCTCGCAGACTGTGAGCAGTGCTCCGCGTCAGACCTAACGGCACGTTTCCGTCGAGTTCTCGACAACCGAGGCGGCGCGGGGCGTGGCCGGCGGCGGGCGTGGTTGCCCCGGCCGGAGCGCCCCGGGCAGGCCGTCGCCCCGGGGGTGGTGGAGGCGGGGCGGGGGTAGGGGGCTGGCGCTCCGCGTGCCCGTCCGCTACCCTCTGGGCCAGCCATGGCGACGAGAACTCGAACGAAAGGTGCAGAATGTCGTGGCGCGGAGCACTCCGCGATGTAGATGCTCTGGTCCGCGATTTCGGCGGGTCGCGCAGCGGCTGGAGGAAAATGAAGAAACACCTGTGGGTCGAATCTGAGCGCACAGGTGAGATGGCACTGGAAGACATCCACTGGTACGAACATCACGGCATCGGCAAGGTGCTATTCAAGGTCAAGGAGTGAGCATGGCAACGTACCCTTTCGACGTGATCTGCGTGTCCGACCGTGCCTACCTCGCTTCGGATGCGGAGGGGCGGCCCAAGAAGCCGTCGCCGCACGATCGACTCAAGGGCTCCCTGACCGTCGGCCGGACGTATCAAGTCCTGGGCGAACGCCTGGGCATGTACTCGATCATCGACGACACGGGCGAACGGTACCTCTACCCCAAGGATCGATTCCGGGCCGTGTAGGGCGGTGTTTCTTTCGCAAGCGTGCGGGCCCCCAACTTTCCACCGTGCTCCGTGTCAGTGCTCCCTGTCAGACGGAACGGCACGTTCTTGACGAGAACTCGACAGGTGGGGAGGCGCGGGGCGTGGCCGTCGGCGGGCTTGG
>JAPKHB010000436.1 GCA_026647295.1 Planctomycetota bacterium
ATCCCCAAGCAGGGTTACGAAGTTATCGCCGATCTTGAAAACATTATCTCGAACTGTGGTCATCTTGAATCTCTCCGATAGATGCGACGCATGCCTGGCCCTCCTGGCCCGCCCCCGCACGATTGTAGCCCCGCGGCGCGTTACCCCGGCGCCACCTGATCGCGGGGACGACCCGCGCCCCGACCCCCGCCGGGCGCTTCCCCCCCTGCCCGGGGCCAGGGCCCGGGCCACGCCCGACCCTGGACGCCCTCCTTCGGCGCGCAGGCCACCGAGCGCGACCGACCCCGCTTGGAGGTGGATCGAGACGCGCCCCGGTGTCGTCCCGCCGACCGGCGGGGGGACTGCACCGATTGGAAGTCTGACTTCCAATCGGTGCGCCGCCCGGGCACCTCAACCCACGCACCTGGGTCTCCACGCGGCTGCGGCGGGGCCCGGAGCCCCCCGCGCGGTAGGGTGGCGCCGGGAGGCGCTTCATGGGCACTCGCGTCCTGGCCTTTGCCGGCAGCACCCGCGCGGCCTCGCTCAACAAGCGCCTGCGCGCCGCGGCCTCGGCGCTCGCCCGGGAGGCAGGCTTCGAGGTGACGGAACTCGACCTCGTCGACTACCCGATGCCCGTCTACGACGGCGACCTCGAGGCGCGGGACGGCCTGCCGGAGGGCGCCCGCCGCCTCAAGGCCCTCATGATCGAACACCCCGCCTTCCTGATCGCGTCGCCCGAATACAACTCGTCCGTGCCCGGGGGCCTCAAGAACGCGATCGACTGGGTCTCCCGGGCCGATCCCGGCGAGAAGCCCGGGACGCTGCCCGCCTTTCGGCGCAAGCGCGTGGCGTTGCTCGCCGCCTCGCCCGGCCGGCTGGGCGGCCTGCGCGGACTCGGCCACCTGCGCGAGATCTTCTCCAACCTCGGCGCGGTCGTCGTCCCGGGCATGGTCGCGGTGGGCGGCGCCGCCGAGGCCTTCACCGCCGACGGCGCCCTCAAGGACCCGGCGACCGCGCAGCGCGTGCGGGCGCTCCTGGCGGGGCTCCGGGACCTGATGCCCGCGGAGTGAAGCGGCCGGACGGACGCCCCGCCACCCCGGGCCGGGCAACCCGCCCGCCTACGCCCGGAACCGGTGCTTGCCGTGCCACTCGAGCGCGGCGCGGCTGGGCTGCTCAAGTTCCGAGTCCGGGCACGCCAGGAGCGGGCGACCGTCGTAGGGGTAGTAGCGGTGGCCGTTGCGCCACTCCTCGCGCAGGCGGGGGCTGATGCGCACCCGGCGCTCGGGCGTGATGGTCGCGTAGCCGGCGTCGAGCAGGGCGTGGAACTCCTTGGTGAGCAGGATCCCGTTCTGGGGGTGGTTGGAGCGCACGCCGAGGTACGGCTGGATGTGCGCCGCGTCCAGCACCACCTCGGTGTGCTCGCCGGTGACAGCGCAGCGCCCGTCGTAGGCCCGCAGCAGGCGGGTGCGCAACGTGCCCTGCCCCTGGCGCGGCTTGAGGCGCGCAAGGACGAGCTGGCGCTCGTCGACCTCCAGCGGCCGGAAGGGCCCGATCCGCAGGTCCTCGGGCACGTCGCGCCGGTCGCGGGCGAGCAGGGCGAGCAGCGCGTCGACGCGCGCGGGATCGCGCTCGGACTTGCCGCGGTTGGGGCCGTTGCCGCGCCAGCCCTCCGCGCGCCCCCACGTGAGGTGCAACTCGTCTGGCCAGAAGGTGGCGTCCCGCAACACGGTGCACCCGATCTTCTCTGCCAGCGCCCGGCCCGTGCGCGCGGCCAGCTCCAGCGGGTCGTTGCAGCCGTTGAGCGCGCCGAAGGTCTCCCAGGCGCGAAGGAGCGGCAGTTCGTAGAAGGTGGCGAAGAAACCGTAGCCCGCCAGCCGGTGGTCGGGGGCCTTGAGCCGGAAGAACACGGGGTCGCCCGGCGCGAACCCCTTGAGGGGCTTGCCCGAAGGGTTCCAGAAGTTGACCTCGTCGAGCACCCCGGCCGCGCCCGCCCGCGTGCGCAGGTGGCGGTACCACTGCGGGTTGGTCACGGCGATGTAGGGCGCCACCGACATGGGCACGGTCCCGGACGTTCCGCCCCGAGGGTAGCCCCGCCCTCCGCGGGCGGGAAGCGGTCAGGCCGCGGGCGCCTGGCCCGCCCTCACCCCGAGGCGCCGGCGCGCTCCGCCCCGGGCCGAAGCGGCGTCGCCGCCCCGGTCCCCACCACCGTGCGCCAGGGGCGCACCTCCCAGCGCGTGACCAGGCCCGCGCGCACGTAGGGGTCCGCGCGGGCGAAGGCCTCGGCGGCCGCGGGCGAGTCGCCGCGGAACACGAACACCGCGCCGTCCGCCGGCGCGTCCAGGGCCCCGGCGAGTTCGAGTTCCCCCCGACCGTGCGCCTGCCAGGCGTGGGCCAGGTGCTCGGCGCGCAGCGGCACGCGCCGCGTCGCGTAGTCGGGCACGACCGCGTACCGCAGCAGCCAGTGCCCGGCGGCCGGCCCGGGCCCCGCCGCGTCCAGATCCAGTTCCCAGTGCTGTCCCAGCAGCCGGCGCGATAAAGGTTAGGGAATTGGGCCAGCACGGCTCGCCAGCCGGATGCTTCCGACCGCCGACCTAGAGCGCCCGCCAGCTCGGCCGTCGCGCCCATCAGCCAACGGCAG
>JAPKHB010000437.1 GCA_026647295.1 Planctomycetota bacterium
CCCAGCTCGCGCGGCCCCGGCAGGAAGAAGTGCTCGCGCGTGACGGCGATGTTCCGCGCCCGGCGGACCTGGGCGAAACTCGTGTCCACGCCCAGCGTGCGCTCCGCGAAGGCGCCGAGCACGAAGGCCCCGCGGCCCACCCCGGCGCCGACCAGCAGCGCGCGGGGGAGGCGGGCCGGCGGCGGCAGGATCCGGGCGAGCAGCGCGCCCAGGTCGCGGTCCAGGGGGTGGGGCGAGGTGTCGTAGCCCGGCGGCGGCTCCCGGACCAGGTCGCGGTAGTGGGCCACGACCTCGGCGAACTCCACCCCCTCGTAGCCGCTGCCGGCGGACCCGTAGACGAAGCGCGCAAGGCGCGGGTCGTGGACGGGCGTACGCCGGGCCACGCTGCCCTGCGCCCGCAGCAGGGCCCCGAGGTCGAAGGGGAGCACGGCCACGCCGGCCATCAGGGGGCGGACCCGCCGCTCGTCCCGGCTGACCAGGTAGGCCTCGACCACCTCGGCGTCCTCCACCCGCAGGAGGTCCGCGTCGTATGGCGCCCCGCTCACCGGGCACGCAAGGAGGTCGAGGAGGGCGGCGTCCATCGGCCCCCACGCTACCGCGGGGGGTCCGGCTCCGGCGGCAGGCGTGCGGCGAGGTGCGCCACCAGGGCCCGGGCGCGTTCCACCGACTGCAAGATGCGCTCGAGGGCCCGCTGGGACATCAGGTCCGCATCCAGCCGGGGCTGGAGCAGCGACGCATAGCCCGAGATGACCGCCAGCATGTTGTTCAGGTCGTGGGCCACGACGTGGCCGGGCCGGCGGCGCAGGTCCTCCTCGTCGTCGGCTTCCGCCGGACCCCGGCCCTGGTCGCGCTCCTGGCTCATCGGGTCCCGCCCCCCGCCCCGCCCCCACGGCGCGTCGGGGCGGCCCGGCCATGCTACCGGCAGCGGCCCACCGCCCGCCAGGGGTGGGCCACGGCGCAGGCGTCCGCGGTCCCGGGCCCCGGGCCTACGCCTCCAGGTCCGGCTCCACGAACTGCAGCACCACCTGCGGGTGGCGCTCGCGGACCGCCCGCTCGCAGCGATCGATGCGTTCGAGCAGGGTCGCAACCCCCTGCGCGACGTCGCGCGGCCGCACCTTCATGGCCACCAGCACCCGGGCCGGGCCGTCCCAGATGGCGTGGAGCGCGAGCACCTCGAAGCCCGCGTCCTCCCACAGTTGCTGGAGGTCCCGGCGCAGGTCGGCCCCGGCGTCGAAGCCGATGATGAGCCGGCGCAGCTGCAGCGCGAGGAACACCGCCACCAGGATCAGCAGCCCCCCGATCACCCCGCTGCCCACGGCGTCGTAGGCGCTGTCGCCCGTGGCGAGGGTGAGCAGGACGGCGGCGAGCGCGATCCACAGGCCGGCCATCGCGGCCAGGTCCTCGAAGACCACCACGAGCAGGTTGGCGTCGCCGGTCTCCTTCGCCCAGCGCACCAGGCGCCGGCCGCGGCGCGCGCGCGTGCACTCCCGCCAGGCGGCCCTGAGGCTCCAGCCCTCCAGCACGATCGCGACGCCCAGCACGGCCACCGCGAGGCCGCCGTGGGAGAGGGCGTGCGGGTGGGTGTACTTCTCCACCGCCTCGAAGAGCGAGTAGAGCCCGCCGGCCACGAAGAGCACCATGGCCACCAGCAGCGCCCAGAAGTAGGCCTCGCGCCCGTACCCGAGCGGATGGCGTTCGTCCGGCGGGCGCGCGCTGCGCGCGTGCCCGAGCAGCAGCAGGAGCTGGTTGCCCGCGTCGGCGAAGGAGTGCACCGCCTCGGCCATCATCGCGCCGGAGCGCGTGCCGAAGGCCGCCCCGAGCTTCACCAGCGCGATCCCCAGGTTGGCGGCGAACGCCAGGACGACGACTCGGACGGTACCGCCGGCTGCCACGGGCCACCTTCTACCGCCCCCCGCCGGGGGCGCCAGGGCCGCCCGGGGTCCGTCCGCGAACGCCGGCCACCGGGCGCCCGGCGCGGTAGGCTGACCGGGCGATGGACTCGCTCGGCGGCCACCTCCTCATCGCCCCGCCCCACCTCGTCGAGCACAACTTCGCGCAGGCGGTCGTGCTGATGGTCGAGCACACGGCGCAGGGCGCCTACGGGGTGATCCTCAACCGCCCGACGGACCGGACGATCCAGGAGGTGTGGCGCGAGGTGCGCGGGGCGGAGTGCGTCTGCCGCCAGGTGATCCACCTGGGCGGGCCGGTGACGGGCCCCCTGGTCGCCCTGCACGCCGAGCCGGACCTGGCGGAGGTGCGGGTGGCCGACGGCGTCTACTGCTGCACGGCCGCCGACAAGATCGAGGAACTCGTGCGCGCCGAGCGCCTGCGCGTGCGCTTCTACGCGGGCTACTCCGGCTGGGGCGCGGGCCAGCTCGAAGGCGAGTTGCAGGCCGCGTCCTGGCTCACGCTGCCCGCCCACGCCGAGGCCGTCTTCGACCCCGCGCTCGACTCGCTGTGGCTGCGACTGCTGCGCCGCGCGGCCGAGGACCCGCGGCGCCCCGCCGACGAGCCGCCGCCCGCGCCGCCGGCCTTCAATTGACCGTACGGAAGGTATAGGGGGAGGTAGCCCCGATCCTGGTGGTTGTCAAAACCCAAGGATCCCGGCGGAAGC
>JAPKHB010000438.1 GCA_026647295.1 Planctomycetota bacterium
GCTCTACGAGCTGAGCCTCCTCGCCACCGAGCAGAAGGACGAGGCGCAGGCCGCCGAGCTGCTCGAGTCGGCGCTCAGCACCGCCGCACAGCACGACGCGGAGGCCACGCGCTTCACGAAGGACCTCCTGGCGCGCGGCGCCGTCGACCTCGCGCTGCGCGCCGTCGACATGCGGCTCGCCGCGGTCGAGTCCCCCGAGAGCAAGGCCGCCATGCTCGCGCGCAAGGCGCTCGTCCTCGGCGATCACCTCGCCCGCGAGGAGGAGGACGCGGCGGCGCTGGCCGAGGTCGAGGGACAGGTGGCGACGCTCGAGAAGGACCTCGGGCGGCTCGAGTTCCGGGCGCTGCTCTCCGGGCCGCTGGACGACAAGGGCGCCTTCGTCCAGATCAACGCCGGGGCCGGGGGGACGGAGTCCTGCGATTGGGCCGAGATGCTCCGGCGCATGTACGTGCTCTGGGCGGAGCGCATGGGCTTCGAGGTCGGCGAGCTGGACCGCCTGGAGAACCCCGAGGCCGGGATCCGCTCCGCGCTCCTCGAGGTCCGCGGGCCCTACGCGTTTGGCTACCTCAAGGGGGAGGCGGGGGTGCACCGACTGGTCCGCATCTCGCCCTTCGACGCCCAGAGCCGCCGCCAGACCACCTTCGCCTCCGTGGACGTCACGCCGATCGCCGACGAGACCGTGGCGCTCGAGATCAAGGACTCGGACCTGGAGATCGAGACCTACCGCTCCGGGGGCGCGGGCGGTCAGCACGTCAACAAGACCGAGTCGGCGGTGCGCATCCGCCACCTGCCCACCGGCGTCGTGGCCGCCTGCCAGAACGAGCGCAGCCAGCACCGCAACCGCAAGGTCGCCTTCCAGATGCTCAAGGCCAAGCTCCTGCGCCTCGAGGAGGACAAGCGGTCCAAGGACGCGGCCGACCGCTACGACGAGAAGGGCGAGATCGCCTGGGGGCACCAGATCCGCTCCTACGTGCTGCATCCCTACCAACTCGTCAAGGACCACCGCACCGACTACGAGACGGGCAGCGTGGAGGCCGTGCTGGACGGCCGCCTGACGGAGTTCATGGAGGCCTGGCTGCGCCAGCAGATGGGCCAGGCGGGGGGGTAGGCCCGGCCCCGGTTGCCGGCGTCGGGGCCCGCGGCTACACCAGGGCCCCATGAGCGACCTCGTCCCGATCCGGCGCGCCCTCCTCTCGGTCCATGACAAGTCCGGCCTTGTGGACCTCGCGCGCGCGCTCGGGGCGCGCGGCGTCGAACTGATCTCGACCGGCGGCACCGCCCGGGCGCTGCGCGCCGCCGGCCTGGTCGTCCGCGAGGTCGGCGAGGAGACCGGCTTCCCCGAGATGTTGGACGGCCGGGTCAAGACGCTCCACCCCAAGGTGCACGGGGCCCTGCTCGCCCTGCGGGGCAACGACGAGCACGTGGCCGCGCTGGCCGCGCATGCGATCCGCCCCATCGACCTCGTGGTGGTGAACCTCTACCCCTTCGAGGCGACCGTGCGCCGGGACGGCGTGACCCGCGAGGAGGCCGTCGAGCAGATCGACATCGGGGGTCCCGCCATGGTGCGCTCGGCGGCCAAGAACCACGCCTACGTGGCCGTGCTCACCGACCCCGAGCAGTACGCCGACCTCGCGGCGGCCCTCGCCGCGCACGCCGGCGCCACGCCGCTGGCCCTTCGCCGCCGTTGGGCGGCGGCGGCCTACGCGCGCACGGGGGCCTACGACGCCTCGATCCACCGCTGGCTGGCCGCCGCCGAGGGGGCGGCCCTGCCCGAGGCCTTCGGGCCCGCACGCCGTACGGCCGTGCTGCGCTACGGGGAGAACCCGCACCAGCAGGCGGCCCTGTACCGCGACCCGCTCGCCGGCCCGGGCAGCCTCGCGGCGGCCCGGGTGCTGGGGGGCAAGGCCCTTTCGTTCAACAACTACGGCGATGTCGACGCCGCCTGGGCGCTCGTACGCGAGTTCGACGACCCGGCCTGCGTCGTGGTCAAGCACGCCAACCCCTGCGGCGTGGCGATCGCCGGGTCGGTGCGCGAGGCCTACGAGGAGGCGGTGCGCTGCGACCCGCGCAGCGCGTTCGGGGGCATCGTGGCGCTCAACGAGGCCCTGACCGTGGACCTGGCCAACGACATGGCGGTCCCGGAGCGCTTCTTCGAGGTGCTCGTCGCGCCCGAGGTCGAGGAGGCGGCCGCCGCGGCTTTTCGCTCGGCCTCTGCGCCGGCCTGGGGGCGTTCGCTGCGGCTGCTCGAGGCCGGCGATCCCCAGACCCGCCCCCTGGGGCTGGACGTGCGCAGCCTGGACGGAGGCCTGCTCGTCCAGACGCGCGACGACGCCCTGTACGGCCCCGGCGCACCCGTGGTGGCCAGCGCCCGGGCGCCCACGCCGCGCGAGGCCCGCGACCTGGACTTCGCCTGGCGCGTCGTGCGCCACGTGCGCTCCAACGCCATCGTCCTGGCCAAGGGGGGCCGGGCCCTCGGGGTGGGGGCCGGGCAGATGAGCCGTGTGGAGGCCACCGAGTTGGCGGTGCGCCGGGCCCGGCGCTACGCGGAGGAGAACGGCGAGGACCTCGCGGGGATGGTCGTGGCCAGCGACGCCTTCTACCCCT
>JAPKHB010000439.1 GCA_026647295.1 Planctomycetota bacterium
GGTGCGGCCCAGGTCGGCGCCCAGATAGCCGCAGTCCTTCGGGGGGTCGGTGCCTTCGGCGAAGGCGAGCCCGCCCAGAGCCCGTGCGTGCCAGGTCGAGATCCCTTCCTCGCACGGCAGTCGGCAGGACGGCGTGCACGCGTCGGCCCGGGCGGTCTCTACCACCGGAGCCGTGCGGGGGGGGCTGGCGGCCGGGTCGATCGGGGGCGCCGACGCACGCGCGCTGGAGCGCGCGCCGCTCGCGCAACCGGCCGCGCCGAGCGCGCCCAGGAGGAAGCAGAGCAATCCCAGGGTCCGGGACGGGGTGCAGAGGGTCATGGCAGGGTGGCTCCCGCGCCGCGGGAAGCGGGGGGCTCGCGGCGGGCGGAACGCGCGCGCATCCGCGTTCCGCCAACGGGGGCTCGAAGGCCCGCCCCCGGCCCTGTGGCCACCTCCCAGGGTGGGGACTCTAGCCGGGCGCGCCCCTGTGGGCAACGGGGCCGTCAGCGCGGCGGCGCCGCCCGGGTCAGCGCACGCCCAGGGCCTCCCGCTCGGGCGGGCGCAGCGGGCGCTCGAAGGAAAGGCCCAGGCGTGCCCCGCCCCCGTCGCCCTCGACGATCTCGACGTCCTGGAGGCGGGCCCCACCGCTCCACAGCGCGGCGCCGGACTCCTTCAGTTCCAGGCGTACGGCCGTGCCGTACGCCTCGCCGAGCGCCATGGCCAGGGCCGTCACGCTGTGTTGGGGCAGGCCGGCGAGCTCCGGGGCCGCCACGCGCAGGGTGAGGCCATCCGGGCGGAGGTGCTCCGGCCGGCCGCGCAGCGGCCGGCGCGTGGCGCGCGGGCCCGCCAGTTCGACCGTGCGCGCCGGGGCCGGGAGCGACGGGCCGCCGCGGGGCAGACGGGAGGGGGCCCGGGGCGCCTGGCCCGGGGCCGGGCCCAGGTCGGCCGGGCGCAGCCCGAGCATCGTGGCCTCCACGTCGGTGAGGGGGTCGAGCAGCACGCAGCCCAGGTCGATGTCGGCGCTCTCCCAGTCGCGCCGGCCCACGCGGACCACCCCGAGGCGCTTCGAGATCAGGGGGCCGAGGGCCTCGTAGCCGAGCCAGCCGAGGAAGCCCGCCCCGAGCAGGCGCTCGACGCTCTCGGCCACCTGGGTGATGCAGGAGAGGCGATGCACCCCGAGCAGGCGGCCCGGCATGCGCAACTTGAGGCCCGTGCGGCTCACGTCGAGCACCAGGGCCGGGAACTCCTCGCCGCGGGCCAGGAGGCGCGAGGGCAGTTCGCAGGCCAGACGCTCGGCGCGGCGGTGCTCGGTCATCGGGGGCGCCCTCCGGCGGTGGGTCCGCCACCCTATCGGCCGCCGAACGCCCCGACTGAACGGTCCCCGGCAGGGCCGGGCCCGGGGCCTTGAGGCCCCTACGGTCGGCGGGCCGGCTGCCCCTCGGCGATGTACTTGGGCCGGTAGATGGGCAGGCCGTCCTTCTTCCCCGGGTAGTGGCGCTCGTCCACGATCTGGGCGGCGATCCCCGCCACGCGCGACCAGCCGAAGAGCAGCGTGTAGTACTCCGGGTCGGTGAGCCCGGCCGCGGTGAGCAACGACCCCGAGACCGCGTCCACGTTCGGGTACGGGTTCTGGATCTTGGGGTTCTCCTTGAGGATCGGCGGGACGACCTGGCGCAGCGCCACGGCGGTCTTCACCAACTCGTGGTCGGGGAAGTGCTTCTCGCCGAAGGCGTACTGGATCTTCGCCCGCGGATCCTCCTGGCGCAGGACGGCGTGGCCGAAGCCGTACACCAGCCCCCCGCTGGAGAGGATCTCGCGCACGCGCCGCTCCACCTTGTCCGGGTCCGAGGCGCCGATGCTCTTGACGAACTCGAGGCACTCCTGGTTCGCGCGGCCGTGGCGCGGGCCGTACAGCGCGGCCATCGCGGCGCTCAACGAGGCGTACACGTCGGCCTTGCCCGACGCCACGGCCTTGCCCACGAAGGTCGAGAGGTTTCCGCCGCCGTGGTCCATGTGCAGGATGTAGAAGAGGCGCAGCAGGTCGGGCAGGACCGGGTGCGCGCCCTCGATCCCGAGCATGTGGGCGAAGTTCTCGTGGAAGGGCAGGTCGTGGCGGGGGCCGATGGGGTCGCCCCAGCCCTCGCGCAGGCGGTAGATCGCGGCCACCAGCGTGCTGATGCGCGCGATGCAGTTGAGCGCGTCTTCGTGGTAGTCGCCGGTCTTGCCGGTCATCCCGAGCAGCACGAGCCCCACGATGAGCCACTCCATCGGATGGCCCTGGGGCGGCAGCGCCCGCAGGGCGTCGAACACCGCCGGGTCGATCGCGCTGCGGCGGGCGAGGTCGGCCTTGAAGGCCTTGGCCTGTTCGGGGGTGGGCAGCTCCTTGTGGAGCAGCAGGTAGATCACGTCCTCGGCCGGGTGGTTCTGGAGCTGCTCGAGCGTCCAGCCCACGTAGGTCACGCCCAGCTCCGGGCTCACGGCGCTGGTGCGGCAGGTGCCGATGGGGAAACCGCGCAGGCCCGTGTTGAGGTGCGCCTCGGTGATCTCGAACAGGACCTTGGGGGCCGTCGTGGTCTCGCTCATGGCGTCGGGGCTCCGGCGGGGGGGTGTCCG
>JAPKHB010000044.1 GCA_026647295.1 Planctomycetota bacterium
GCCGCTCCGCGATCTCGCGGTTGCTGCACCCCGCCGCCAGCAACTCGACGACCCTCGCCTGCGCCGTGGTGAAGCGGTAGCGATCGCCGGCGCCGCTGCGCGCGGCCCCGCCCGGCGCGGCGCGTGCCGGGGTCGGCATGCCGCCCGCGAGCGCCTGCTGCATCAGCTCGACCCCGGGCAGGATCAGGCCGCCGAGGAAGTCGCCCGCCGCGGAGAGCAGGTCCACCGTGGTCGCGGTGCCGGCGGTGACGACCAGGCAGGGGCCGGCATGGCTGTGGCGGGCACCGATCAGCGCCGCCCAGCGGTCGGCGCCGAGACGCTCGGGGTTCTCGTACAGGTTGCGCACGCCGGCGCGCGCGGCGGTGGGCAGCAGCCAATCCACCCGCAGCGGTGCGCAGGCCGTGGCGATGCGCGCGGCGACGCTGGTGCCGGCGACGTTACAGCCGAACACGTGCGCGAGTCCCGGCCAGGCGCGGCAGGCGGCGGCGAGCATGTCGATCTCGGCGTGGCCCACCGCCCCCTCGGCGAGGGCTCGCGCGGGGGCATCCGCGGCGATCACGCGCCATTTCACCCGGGTGTTGCCGGCATCCACGAGCAGGATCATCGCGAGCCGTCCAGCAGCGGACGCAGCGACACGTCGCCGGCGAGCACCCGCTGCACGCCGTCCCCGGTGCGCAGCAGCAGGGCGCCGTCGTCGTCCACCCCGGCGCAGGTACCCTGCAGCGTGGCGGACTCCCCGCGGACCGCCACCGGTAACTCGGCGAAGGCGTTGCGCTGCTCCCAGGCGCCGCGCAGGGCGGGGAAGCCCGCGGCCGCGTAGGTGTCGAAGAGGCGGTGGAACTCGCCGAGGATGGCCGCCAGCAGGACCGGAAGCGAGGGCGGTTCGCCGCCGAGCGCAGCGGCGAGGTCGGTGACGCCGGCCTGGTCGGGAATGGCGGCGTCGGCCGGCAGGCGCAGGTTGAGACCGATGCCGATCACCGCCGCGGGCGGGCGACCGCGCACGGGGAGGAGTTCGACCAGGATGCCGGCGAGCTTCTCTCCGTGCACCAGCACGTCGTTGGGCCATTTCAGCTGCACCCCCTCGACGCCGAACTGCTCGAGCGCGCGCGCGAGCGCCAGCCCGGCGGCGAGCGAGAGTCCGGCCGGCGCCGGGGTACCCGGCGCGAAGCGCCACAGCAGCGAGAAGGTGAGGCTGGCGCCCTCCCAGGACAGCCATTGCCGCCCGCGCCGCCCGCGCCCGGCGGTCTTGCCCTGCCAGGCCTGGCGCGTGCGCACGGACGCGGGGTCCCTGGTGGTCTGTGGCGACACCACCTCGACCGTGCGGTTGTGGGAGGCCGCCGGCGAGATGGACGACCTCCGGGGCGTCGTGATCGAGTGTTCCTGGCCCGACGAACTCGAGGATCTCGCCCGCCGCAGCCAGCACATGACCCCCGCGCTCCTCGGCGCCGACCTGGCCCGGCTGGACGCCGACGTGCCGATCTGGGTGACGCACATGAAGCCGGGCTACGAAGCGGCGATCCGGCGCCAGTTGGCCGCCCGGGGCGACCCCCGGATCCGACCGCTCGAACAGGGGGCGACGCTGCGCCTGGACCGCGCCGGATGATCGAACTCGGCGTCTACGTCGTGGCCAACCTGGCCGGGTCCTTCTTCTGCTCGATGAGCGAGGCCGCGTTGCTCTCGGCCAGCGAGGCGCGGATCCGGGCCCGGATCGAGCTCGGGGAGGCGGGGATGCGCCGCGTCCTCAGGATGAAGTTGAACCCGGGGCCGACCCTGGCCTCGATCGTCTTCCTGAACAACGTGTTCGCCATCGCGGGCACGGCCGCGATCACGGCGCTGGCGACCGAGCAGATCCACTCGCCGGTCGGCATGTCGGCGTTCATCGCCGGCCAGACCCTCCTGATCATCTGCTTCGGCGAGATCCTCCCGAAGATCCTCGGGGAGGCCCTGCCCGAGCCGATCGCCGGCCGGGTGGCCCCGGTGCTGGTGTGGCTGCGCCGCGTGCTCGTGCCGCCGGTGGCGCTGGTCCACCTGCTGGTCGCCTGGGCCCGGCCCCGCCGCCGCGTCGCCAGCGGCCAGGAGGAGGGGATCCGCCAACTCGCCCGCCTGGGGGAGGAGCGTGGCCACATCCAGCCGGAGGAGGCCGACCTGATCCAGCGCGTCTTCCGCCTGGACGACATCACCGCGGCCGACGTCATGACGCCGCGCCCCCTCGTGCGGGGCTTCAAGGCCTCCACGCCGCTGCACGCGGCCCGGGGACGGCTGTTGGAGGCGCGCCACTACCAGTTCCCCGTCTACGAGGACGACCTGGACAAGGTCACGGGGGTCCTCCACCTCGTCGACGCCCTGGCGGCGCTGGCCCGGGGCGAGGGCGAGCGGACCGTGGGGGAACTCCAGCGTCCGGCGCTGTTCCTGCCGACCTCGCGCGCCGTGGACGACGTGCTGCGCGACCTGCAGGGGCACCACGCGCGCATGGCGGTGGTCATCGACGAGTACGGCGTGACGGAGGGCATCCTCACGATGAGCGACCTCACCGAGGAACTCGTCGGCGAGGCGATCGACGAGCAGGACGTCTCCGCCGGGCTCGTCAAGCGCTTGAGCCGGGACGCGGCGCTGGTGCACGGCCTCACGCGCGTCAGGGACGTGGCGCGCTTCCTCAAGGCCTCGGGCGACCTGATGGACCCCGAGGAGGAGACGATGACGGTCAACGGGCTGCTCCAGGAGCGGCTCGGGCGCATCCCGCAGAACGGGGACGCGCTGCTCCTGGAGAACGGGCTGCGCCTGGAGGTGCAGGCCTCCGACGGGCGGCTGGCGGTACGCGTCCTGGTGCGCCACGCCCACCGGGAGGGCCCCGGGCAAAGCCCCGGGACCGATCCGGCTCCATCTTCGTAACTCACGCTCTGCAAAGTACTTACGACCGTTCTCCACGGCATGTCCCCCCCCTTGGGTACGGTACGTCCCAGATCCGGGAGGACCCCCCATGCGCCACACGAGCAGCAGCCTGTGCCCCGCCCCGCTCGCCCTGGCCGGCGAGTGGGCCACGGCTGCCATGGTCGCGCTCGGCCTCTTCGCGGCCCTGCTGGCCTGATCCCGTTCGCCGCCGCGTGGCCCGGGCCCGTCGCCCCGGCGCGGTGCGCGGCCCGGCCCGCCGGAGTCCGCCGGCGGGGCGCGCGGTCAAGGCGCCGACGCCCGGGGATCGAGGGCGCGCAGGAGGCGCGCGCGGGCCTCCTGCTTGGTGAGCCCCGGCCGCTTGCACCGGTCGTGCAGGCGGTGGGCCCAGCCCAGGGGCCCGCCCCGCGAGGCCTCGGCGAGCAGGCGGGCCAGCCGTTCGGGGCGTCCATGGCCCGCGGCGAAGGCCACGAGCAGCGCGTCGCCGTCCCGGCCGCCCGGTTCGGCCGCCCGTAGGAGCCCGCGCGCGATCAGGGTGAGTTCGTCGGCGAGGGCCCGGGTGAGCGGCGTGCCCGCCCGCCAGCCGGTCTCGTGGTCGATGTGTACGAGTTCCGCCCCGCACAGCAACACGTGGCGCGGGCCCCCGTGTTCGGGCACCAGCAACACGGCCTGGGTCTGGAGCGCGAGGTCGTGGCGCCGGGCCGTCTCGGCCCCGTAGCGCGCGACCCACCCGGCCAGGGGGCCGGCGGGCTGGGCCGGGTCGGCGATCCGGCCGTGCAGGGTGGGCCCCGGCGTGTACTCCATCCACAACGCGGGCGGCGCGATGCCGCGCGGAAGGGGCCGGGGGAGCAGCCGCGGCGCCCGCACCCCGTGGCGCTCCCACAGCTCCAGCGTCTCGCGCTCGGTCGCGCAGCGGGCCCGGGCCCCGACGCCGCGCTTCCCGAGCCAGCGGTTCTCCAGCGCACGGAAGGGGCCGCGCAGCCAGGCGCGCCGGCGCCGGTAGACCTTGAGAACGGCCGGGCCGGGCGCGCCGCCCCCCGGCGGCGGCGCACCCCCCGCCCCGCCCACCTTGAGCACCTGGTTGCCCCCCCGGGCCCCGGCCGCGTCCAGGACCTCGACCGTGAACCCGGCCGCCCGAAGCGCCTTGACCTCGGGGCTCATCCCGCGCGGCCCAGCCGCTCCCCCGCGGCGCGGAGGCGCCGCGCGATGCGGTACTTGCTGGTCGGCTTGCGCGCGCGGGCACGGCGTTGGTCGAGCCAGCGGGCGGCGCGCATCAGGAGGTTGGGGTGCTTGAGGAAGAGTTCCCAGGCCTCCCGCAGGCGCTCGGGACGGGGGTGGGCCCGAACGGTCTCCTCGAGCAGCGCCTCGACCTCGTCCGGGTCCAGGCGGCGGCAGATCTGCCAGAGGTACTGGATCGTCTCGTGCGCCACCTGGCGCCGCACGCGGCGCCGGCTGCGGAACACCATCTCGAAGTCGAACCAGAGGAACCCGCCGTCCTCGAGCAGCATCACGTGCTTGCCGTCCCCGTTCTCGTGCACCAGGTCCGGCTCGCGGCGGGCGATGGCGAGTTCGTGGCGGCGGCTCCACTCGGCCAGGAACCGGCGCCAGAGCGCCAGCCGCTCGGCGAGCGGCCGGGCCCGGTCGGCAGCACGTCGCACAGGCGCGGGCGCTCCACGAACTCCAGCAGCAGGTAGCCGTCCTCGGGACAGCCCGGCGCCTGCACCCGCACGCCGTCGTGGACGCCGAAGGTGCGGAAGCCGTGCCGGGCCCAGAGGGCGAGGCAGCGGCGCTCCACACGCCGGCGCGTGCGGGGGGCGTAGGAGGTCTGGCCGTACAAGAGCACGTTGGCGAGGCTCTTGCCCCAGCGCGCCAGCGGACCGTGGCTCCCGTAGTACACCTTGAGCACGGCGAACCCCCCGCGGAAGGGGACCTTGTAGAGGTAGTTGCCGTTCTCGAGCAGGAGGTACGGGCGCAGGTCGGAAAAGGTCAGGGTCGTCCGGCCCTCGGACATGGTCGCTCCGCCGCCGCCGCGGCCGCGGCTCGTCCGGGGCCGCCACCCGCGGCGCGGCACCGTACCATCGCCGCCCCGTGGGCAGGACTTCCCGGCTCCCCCTCCAGCCGCTCCGCCGGCTCCGCCTCCTCGAACGCGCGGCCGTGCGCCTCGCCGAAGGCGCGGTGCGGGTGCTGCGTCCCTGGCCCGGGCGCTGGGTGCTGGCCGCCGGCGACGTCCTGGGGGACCTGCTCTACGTCCTGGACCGGCGCGGGCGGAGGGTGGCCCGGGCCAACCTCCGGGTCGCCTTCGGCCCCGACCTGCCCCGCCCCCGCGCCCGCGCCATCCACCGCGCCGCGTGCCGCTCGGCGGCCCGCTCGATCCTGTTGCTGCTGCACCTGCAACCGCTCACGCCCGAACGCTACCGGCGTTGGGTGGACGTACCGCCGGACCTGGAGCAGTGGCCGCACCTTGGGCGCCTGCTCAAGGGCGGCGGCGTGCTGGCCTCCGGGCACTTCGGGAACTGGGAACTGCTGCTCGGGCTGCGCGTGCTCTTCCCGCACCTGCCCCGCACGGTGTTCCTGGCGGAAGCCGTGCCGCATGAGGCCGTGAACGCGCTGCTGGAGCGCCTGCGGGCCCACGGGGACCTGATCGGCGCGCTGCGCCGGGGCGGGGCGCGGGCGGTGGCGAGCACCGTGCGCGAGGGCGGGATCGCGGGCCTGCTGGTCGACCGCAACGTGCGCCGGGAACTGGGCGGGGTCTACAGCCCCTTCCTGGGGCTCGCGGCGCGCACGACGCCGCTGCCCGGTTGGGTCTACGCCCGCCTGGGCGCGCCGGTCCACCCGATCTTCTGCCTGCCGGCGCACGGCGGGCGCTACCGGATCTGGATCGGCCCCGACCTGACCGCGGGCGTGCCGCGGGAACCGGCCGAAGCGGCCCAGGCCGAGGTCCTGCGGCGGCTCAACGCGGTGATCGAGGCGCTCGTGCGGGCGGCGCCCGAGGCCTACCACTGGGGGCTCAAGCGCTTCAAGGCCCGCCCCACGCCCGAACTCGGGCGCTATCCGGCCTACAGCCGCTACGACCCGGACCGCTGAAGCGGTCGGCCGAGGAGGGCGTCGGCCCGCACGGCCAGGCGCTCCAGGCGCCCCTCGACCTCCGCCCGCCAGCGCTCCAGGTCGGCCCGGCCGAGCGCCGGCGGCAGGCGGATGGGGCCGTCGGCGAGGCACAGCCCCCGGCCCCAGGGCAGGGGCAGGCGGAAGCGGGCCCAGGAGCGCCGGAACTCCACGTGCGGCCGGAACGCCGTGCGCAGGAGCCACAGTTCTCGGCCCGAGCGCGACGCGAGGTGGAGCACCCCTGGCTGGAGACGGCGCGCGGGCGGCCGCGGCCCGTCGCAGACGATCACGAGCGAGGCGTCCGGCTCGCGCTCGAGCAGCCGGTGCATGGCGAGGAGCGCCCGCCGCCCGCCCCGGGCCGAGGAACCGCGCACGGGCGGGCGGAAGCCCACCGCGCGCGCCATCGTGGTGGCCAGCCCGCCGTCCCGGCTGGCGCTGGCCAGGGCGTAGGTGCGGCGCCGGGCCCCGTAGCGCGAGAGCCACCCGCAGGAGGTCAGGAAGTCCTGGTGCCAGGTCGCGAACAGCGCCGGCCGCCCCGAGCGCATCAGGGCGCGCAGCCGGCGCGAGGAGCGCCAGCGCACGCCCCCCACCACCGCGAGCCGGTACAACGCGATCCAGCCGGCGAGGAGGGCGTGCGTCAGGGGCCAGGTCAAGGCGCGCTTGCCGAGGCTCACCGGGCCTCCCGCCCCCCGCGCGCGGCTCCCCAGCGGCCGCCCCACGCGGGTCAGTCGTTCACGCGCTCCTGGAACTCGCCCGTGACGGTGCTCACCCGCACCTTGTCGCCCGCGCTGATGTGCGCCGGCACCTTGATCACGAGACCGGTCTCCAGGGTCGCCGGCTTCTGCACGTTGTTGACCGTGTCGCCCTTCGCGGCGGGCTCCGTCTCGGTCACCACGAGTTCGACCTTGGCCGGAAGCCGGATGCCGATGGGCGTCGTCTCGTGGAAGGTGATCTCCACCTCGGCGTTGGGCAGCAGGTAGCTCATGGCGTCGGCCAGCACCTCGCGGGGCAGGCTGAACTGCTCGTAGCTCTCGTTGTCCATGAACACGGGGCCGAGCGAGGCGTCGTCGTAGAGGTACTGGGCGGGCCGGGTGTCCAGCCAGGCCGACTCCACGTTCTCCTTCGAGCTGAAGCGCTCGGTGATGTGCGCGCCGGTCTTCACGTTGCGCAACTTGGCCTGGACGAAGCCCCGCAGGTTCCCCGGGGTGCGGTGCATCACCTCGACGGCCGCCCAGAGGTCCCCCTTGTGGAGGATGACGCTGCCCTTGCGCAGTTCGCTGGCTTCCATGGCGGGGCTCCGGACTCCGGGGGGAGCCCCGGAGTGTAGCCCCGCGCCGCCCGGGGGCCATCCTGCCGCGCAGCGCCCCGCCGGGCGCGGGCCCCGGGTGGGGCGCGGCCGGGGTCGCCCCCCCGGGTCCTCGGGTCCGGATCAGCGCAAGGGGGCCGTCCAGCGGGTGAGCGTGCGGTTCTCGTAGGCGACGGCGAAGGAGCGCAGCCAGGGGGTGCGCTTCCACTGGTTGACCAGCCGGCGCTCGTCGTCGCCCAGGAGGCTGCCCGGCGCCTCGATCTCCACCGAGACGTAGGCGTTGGGCTTGTACACGAAGAGGATCCGGAACTCGGCGGTGTCCGACTCGACGTCCAGGCGGTTGCCGGCCAGCCCGGCCCGCAGCGGCGCATCCCCCACGTCGTCGAAGACGAAGAGGTGGGAGGCCGTCAGGCGCGCGAGGTCCGGCCGGCGCGCGACCCCGCCCTCCTGGCGCAGGTCGACGACGTCGCGGGTGTCCCAGGGCACGTGGGGGCTGAAGCGGGCCAGCACCACGATGTCCAGGAGGCCCGAGCCCTCGCCGCCGGCGCTGGAGGCCTCGCCCCCCGCCTGCATCGAGCCGAGCAGGTTCTCCGTCCAGGTGAAGCCGCGCCACACGGCGCCCTGGAGCCGGCGTCCGAGTTCGAGGTAGGAGGTCTCCGGATGGTCGTGCACGCCGGAGAAGGGGTCCCCCTCCTCGCCGCGGCGCACCGTCGCCCGGTCCCAGTAGCGGAAGGGCTGCCAGATCACCAGGGCCCCGGAGTCATGGTCGATGGCGTCGGTGCCGAAGCGCCCGCGGAAGAGGCCGCGGTCGCGGCTGCGCTCGTCGCGGTCCATCGAGCGCGGCAGGACGAGTTCCTCGCTGCCCAGCCGGGTGTAGTGGACCAGTTCGACCGCCTCGGGCCCCACGATGCGCACGAGCCCCTCGGTCGGCCAGCCGGCCGTGCGCGCCATCGGGATCGACGCGCCGTCGCGCGGCAGGGTGCCCGAGAGGTAGGAGACCGGGAGGTCGGGCAGGAAGCGGGCCGGCGCGCCGGGCGCGTGGGGCCGCGCCCGGGTGCCGAAGGCCCCCCGCGCGCAGTCTTCGAGCACCAGCGTCGTCTCCCCCTCCATGTGGCTCCCGCGGTAGACGACGATCTCGCCCTCGATCATCAGGACGCCGCACGCCGGGTCGTAGCCGTCCAGGTCGCCCAGCGTCGTCGTGACCGTCGAGCCCAGCCGCAACTCCGGCTCGCGCTCCGAGATGCCCTCCGTCGCCTGGAGCACCAGGGGCGCGTTCACGTCCTGGCGCCAGATCGTGAGTTCGTCCAGGAACGCGGTCACCGTGTCCGAGCCGGCCAGGCGGCTCGTCCCGAACTCCATCTCCTCGGGCAATTCGTCGGGCAACTCGCCACAGGGGAACTTGAGGATGCGCGGACGGCCGCGCGGCTCGGCCCGGCGCGTCGCCGCGCCGGTCTCCGGCGCCGCGTAGCGCTCGGAGATGAAGTCCTCCAGCGCGCACCAGTCCGAGTTGGCGTCGCCCCAGCGCACGCCGGCGAGCGTCCGCCGCGGGGTTCCTTCCGCGCCGTCGTTGAGGGTGATCTTGTCGTTGCGCCCGCAGCGCTGCACGAGCGCGCCGCGGAAGCCCTCGAAGACGCGGAAGCAGGGCAGGAAGCGGCTGTTGCGGTCGCTGGCCCCGCCGAAGTGGTCCTGGTCGTAGGTCCCGTTGACGCCCCGGTGCTGGAGCAGGAGCCGGGCCGTCTCCGGGCCCGCGGGCTCCCACACCGCCCCCGACCCGGTCGTGTCGCTGGGCGGCTCGCCGCCCGCCGCGGGGTCGCTGGGGTCGCGCGCGCCGGGCGCCGGCTGGTTCGGGATGTTCGGGTCGTCCGGGTCGTCGCCGCCCGGAGGCTCGAAGTCGCCTCCGCCGCTGCCGTCTTCGACCGGCTCCTCGGGAGGCGGCAGGGCGCCCCCACCTTCGCCGGGCCGGCCGCCGCCGGGACCGGAGCCCCCGGGGCCGGAGGCCGAACCGCCCCCGGAGTCGGAGTCGCCCTCGCCGTCCTCGAAGGCCCCCCCACCGGAGCCTTCCTCGCCCGAGCCCCCCGGCTCGCGCGGGTCGGTCCCGCCTTCCTCCAGGCCGCCGCCGGGCTCGCCCCCGTCGGCCGGGTCGTCGAAGTCCCCGCCGCCGGCCGGCGGCGGCGATCCGGGATCGTCCGTGCCGGGCTCCGTGCCGCCGTCGCCGGGGGCCGGGGCCGGGTCGTCCCCGCCATCGCTCGGCGGGGGCGTGGGGTCGGTGGGCACGTCGCGGCTGCCCGGGGGCACGCCGCCGCCGGGCGTGGGGAAGCCGCCGCCGGGCGGGTCCTCCGGATCCGAGGGCGGGTCCTCGAAGTCGCCCGGGGGCGGTTCGGGCGGCGGCGCCGGGGGCGGGTCGTCGCTCGGATCGTCCGGCGGCGGGGGCGGCGGGTCGTCGGGCACGTCGGCCGAGCCCCCGGCGATGTCCTGCGCCTGGCCGAAGAAGTGGTTGGTGATCGCACCCAGGTTGCGGTCGCGCACGAAGAGGATCCCCGACCCGCCGCGCTGGCGGTCGATCGAGTCGTAGCGGATCACCTCGAAGTTGTCTTCGGGCGTGTCGGTGCCCAGCAGGACGCGCGCGCTGCGGTCGTCGTCCGGGTAGTAGCGCGTCAGCACCTCCTGGTCGGCCCCCAGCGCCGGGTCCAGGTAGCCGCTTGCGCCCTGGCCCCCGACGGCCAGCACCGAGATGGGCACCAGGAAGGCGGGCAGTTCCTGGGCGGCCGAGACGTTCCAGGTCGCCAGGAAGTACGGCTGCGCCTCGCCCTGCCAGGCCGTGCGCTGGTAGCGCTCGATCGTGAAGCTGCTCCCGTTGCGCTGGTAGGAAACCACCTCCCAGCCCCCGATCTGGACGCCGCCGCTCCCGTCCGCCGCGAGGTTGCCGATCTCGGGGCTGCCCATGAGGGCGAGCCCGACCGAGTTGAAGGCCTCGTAGCCCAGTTCGTCGGACTGCCCCCACATCCCGACCGTGCGCACCTGCATCGTGCGGCGGTCGGGACCGTAGCCACCCAGTTGCAGCGGCGTCGTCATGCCCTCGAGCAGAACCGCGATCGTGTCGGGGGGCGGCTCCTGCGCGCTGCTGATGCGCACGGCGCTCCACTTGCGCAGCGTCTCGTTGTTCGACGCGCCGCCGGGCATCACGTCCACGGTGATCGGGAGCGAGTAGCCCAGGAGGTGGACCGGCGTTCCGGCCGGGTAGCTGTCGGCGAGCGTGCCGCGGGCGCCGCGCAGGCACTCGCCGAAGGAGCCCGACTGGCGCAGGTCGTACTCGATGATCTCCGTGCCGATGCGCAGCGCCCCGCGCACCGGGAAGCCGGCCGTGTGGTTCACGGGGACCTCGGTCCCGTCGGCGGCCAGTTCGCCGGCCAACCAGGTGAAGGAGCGGCGCCGGGCCAGGTCCACGCCGTCCACCAGCAACTGCATCGTGCTGGGGTCCTCGCCCGCGCACGCGATCTGGACGTGGTACCAGTTGCCCGGCTGGTAGTCGAGCGCCTGGAGCGGCACGAAGACCTCCGCCCCCGGCTCGTCCAGCAGCCCCGCGGCGCAGCGGAACACGAGCTCGGGCCCGTCCTCCCCCGGCGCGACGAACACCGCGTAGCGGTTCGTGGCCGCCTCCACGCCGCAGTCGTACAGCGGCCAGGAGTCGGCGTTGGAGTAGCAGCGCCACCAGAACGCCATCTGGAACGGGCGCGGCAGGCTGTCGCCCCGGCCCTTCAGTTCGCCCGCCACCTTGCGGCGGTGCGGCCCGTCGTAGCCGGTGAAGTGGCCCTCGACGTACCAGCTGCGGTCGAAGTGCTCCTCGACCACGGCGCCGGGCAGGCGCACCCGCGCCGGCTCGAGCCGCACGTCGCCCAGGTCCTCGCCCACGGCGCTGCTGGGATACACGCCGTCGACGTATTGCTTGGGCCCGCGCACCCCGGGCTGGATGTGGGCGTGCCAGGCGTCCTTCCAAGCCACCGAGAACGGGAAGGTGCTGGTCCACTTCGCCCCGTTGCCCATCGCCAGCCGCTCCTCGAAGTCGGTCTGGCTGTCCAGCATCCACACGGCCGTGTCGTCCGAGCCGATCTCCACCACCTCTCGCCGCGACGCGTTGGCCAGCTCGTCGCCCGCGCGGTTGTTGATCGAGACCCGGCTCTCGAGGTGGTAGACGTCCAGCGTGCGGTAGCACCAGGGCGCCGTGCCGAAGCGCAGCATCGAGCTGTTGGGGGTGATCGCGTTCAGGTACAAGGCGGCGCGCTGGTCGCGGGTGAGCACGCTCTCGGTCACCAGCGTGTCCAGGAAGCGGCCCCAGTCGGTGGCGTGCCGGAAGGGGCCCGAGATCCGCGTGCTGGAGTCGGCCTCCGCGCCGGCCTCGATCTTGAGTTCGCCGCGCCGCGAGGCCGCGATGCGCTGGGCGAGGCTCCAGGCCAGCTCGGGGTGGACGATCGCGTCCTGCGCCTTGGCGCGCCAGAGCTGGACGTTGGCCAGCACGGCGTAGAGCACCTCCACCGGGGCGGTGTTGACGTTGATGGGGTGCCGGTCCCAGGCGGCGAGCGTCGCTTCGCCGCCGGTGAACGCGATGGCGTCGGCCACCTCGGGGTCCTCGTGCACCGCGACCGTGCCGGAGAGCGTCACCATCCGGTCCCGCTGGCGGCCGTCGTCGTCGCCCACCCCGGCCACGGTCTGGTACACGGTGTGGCGCCCGTCGCTGACCCGCACGAGCGTGCCCGGGTTGAGGTAGTACGCGGTGCCGACCGGGTTCTGGAGGTCCCTTACGTGCACCTCCTCGGGCCCCGCGCCGTCCACCGTGGAGGGCAGCGCGTTGGTGACGAGTTGCGGGGTCAGCCAGCCCCCGGCGGTCTCGCGCCGGCTCCAGACGGTGAGGAAGGAGAGCAGGGGCTGCAGGCGCTCGGCCGTCAGCACGCCGCCCTCGCCCCAACTCGAGATGTCGCGCAGGTCCTCGAGCGTGCGGAACCCGGTCAGGTGCCCCGGCCGGCGGGCGATCAGGTGCGTCGCCAGCTTCCAGGCCGCGTAGTCGATCACCGGCGTGCCCCGCGGGTGGCTCTGGGCCGGCCCGTTGTCCCGCAGCGGGACGGCCTGGAGGGCGCCGCGGCGGCACCCGCGGAAGGTGCGCCCGTCGAAGCTGTCGTACTGGATCACCTCGCCGCCGATGCGGACGTACCCGCCGTCGCGCGCGAACCCCGCCAGGCCGCCGAAGCGGCCGGTGGTGACGTGCTCCACGGGGATGTCGCCCGCCCCGGTGTCCAGGTCGTCCTGGAGCAGGGCCGCGCCGAGCAGGTTCCCCAGCAGGTAGGGCGAGGCCCCGTTCACGTTCACCCGGCCCTGGGCGTCCTCGACCTGGACGCTCCAGATCGACCCGCGCTCGTCGTTGATCGGCGTGAGGCCGCGCTGGCGCAGGTGCTCCAGGCGCCCGGCCGCGCGCGGGTCCTTCGCCCACTCGCTGGCGAACAGATCGGTGAGGATGCGCCGGAACTCGCCGCCGGGGAGGATCTCCTCGAGGCTGTCCACGCGGGGGTCCATCGTGACGTCGGTGAGGCGCCCCTGCACGCCGCTGAAGCGGTCCAGGCGCTGCTGCTCCTGCTCCGGGTGGGTGCGCCGCAGCCAGAAGTGCGCCAGGTCGAGCAGCACACCGGCCTCGAACTCGGCGCGGTTCTGCGCCGCGATGGCCTCGGTGCGCTCCTGGCCCTGGCGCTGGGAGACGGCGAAGGGCACGGCGATGATCACCATGCTGACGAGGATGGTGATCACGATCAGCAGGGCGACGCCGCGCGCGCCCCGGGGGAAGGTGGCCTGGTGCATGGGGTGCCTCATCGTCCGGCCGGGCCGGGCCCGGCGGTGGGAGTCGGGGAGTCCGCGGGCGCGGCGGAGCCGCGCGCGGGACCGAATTCGAGCAGCGCCCCCTCGAACATGGGCGCGAAGGGTCGGGCGGCCGGCGCGCCCCCGGCGGGGGCGGGCGCGGGGAGGCGCACGCGCACCTCGAGGCCGTGTCGGCCGAGGGCCGCGTGCCAGCCCGGGGCGAGGGGCAGGCGCAGGAGGGCGCAGCCGGGTTCGGCCGCCGCCGCCTCGGCCGCCACCGTCACCGGGGCCGACGCCGCGGGACCCTCCAGCCAGAGTTCCGTGCCGGCGGGCGCACGCAACTGCACGGCGACGCTGCGTGCATCGGCCACGCTGATCGGGAGCGGCACCGCGAGCCGCCAGGGCCCCTCCCCCACCAGTTCGACCTGCCGGCGCAGGCGCCGCGCCCGCCCCTCGAGCACCTCCCAGCGGCGGGCCGGGACCAGGGCCAGGGGCGCGGGTTCGGGCACCTCGCCGCCGAAGAGCCTGAGTTCCCGGAACAGCGAGAGGGCAGGCTCGCCTTCGGCCTCGACGCCGCGCTCGGAGAGGAGCACCCGGGTGGGGCCTGCAAGGTCCAGGGTCGCGGCGGACGGCGCGCCCGCCGGCCGGAAGCGGGCCTGCCCGCCCTCAAGCAGCGCGAGCGCCGGCCAGCCGCGGGCGCCCGGGGCCCCGCCCGCGCCCGCCGGCAGGACGACGTGGGCGAGGCCGCGTTCGAGCACGAGCCTTCCGTACGCCCCGACCTCGATCTGGACCGCGTGGGCGCCGGCCTCCAGGCGCGCCTCGCCGTCGACCAGGCGCAGGACGTAGCCGTCCCCGCCCGCGTCCCGGTCGACCGCGAGCCGGTCGCCCGCCGCCAGCACGACCCGCGTGGCGGGCCGGGGGGAAAGGGCGAGGAGCGCCTCGCCCTGCGGGGCGAACACCTCGCCGGCCGGAGCCACGCGTCCGGCCTCGACCTGGGTGAAGTAGCCGCCCCGCCCGGGCTCCAGGCGGGTCAGGTGCGCGAGCACGAGCCCCTCGCGGGCCTCCGACCGGCCGCCGCCCAGCACCGCCAGCGCAGCCACGGCGGCCAGCAGCAGCGCGGCCGCGGCCGGGACCCAGCGGCGCACGCGCCGCGTCCGGGCACCGGAGGCGCCCACGGGGACCGGGCGCGGCCGGGTGTCCGCCGGCGGCGCCGAGGGGCGCGCGCCCGGGGCCGCGTCCTGGGCGGGGCCGAGCGCGGCGAGGTGGACGGCGGTCCGGGCCCGCGCGAAGGCCGCCCGGGCAGCCTGGGCCAGCACGGGCGACAGCCCCTCGGCCTCCCGGGCCTCCAGGCGCGCAAGGCCCAGGTCGACGAGCAGGTCCCGGGCCTCGCGCTCGGCGCAGAGGCGGGCCGGTTCCAGCAGGTCCGGGCCCGCCTCGCCCGGGACCGGGGCCCGCTGGAGCCCCGCCAGCGCCTCCCGCAGCAACTCCAGTTCCTCGGGCGCGTCCAGGGGGTCATCCCCGCCACGGGCCGTGGGGTCCAGGTCGTTCGGGGGGAGCGGGGTGGGAGTCATCGGCGTTTGCGGGCCCGGGTGGGCCGGAGGAACTCCGCCGGGCGGGCGGCTGGCGCGAGGGGCCTGGGGCTGGGCGCGGGGGCCGGGGCGGCCGGACCGGGCGGGGTGTGGGCCCCGTCCCTGCCCGGTATAGGCCCTGGCCCGCCCGATCGGACGGCCCCCTCCCGCGTGGGGTCATAGTTCGCCCAGGATGACCGGGATCTCGAGCCGGCGGCCGGCCCGCACGAGCCCGAGCAGGGCCCGCGTGCGGGGGCGCAGCGGCAGGAGCAGGTCGTGGAGCGTGCGGCCGGGGGGGATCGCCACCCCGTTGACCGAAATCAGCACGTCCATCGCCTCCACGCCCGCCGCCCGGGCCGGGCCCCGTTCGTCCAGCGCCTCCATGACGTGGCCGCCGCACGAGCCGCACACGTGGGCGCGCAGCGCCTCGTCCACGGGCCGGCTCTCCACGCCGAGTCCCGCCCGCGGCACGTGCCCGTGGCGCTCCAGCAGCGGCCACACGACGCGGATCACGGCCGCCGGCACGCCGTAGGCCCGGGTGGGCTCGGCGCGCAACTTGAGCCCGCGGGCCAGCGCCTGGGCCTCGAGTTCGGCGTCCTGGCTGCTGGCCGCCTCGACCTGCAGGGCGAGCAGGTGCCCGTTCTCGTCGAGCCAGGGTGCCCCCACGTCGCTGGGCAGCGCGGCGAGCGCTGCCTCGAGCAGGCCGACCGAGAGTTCCACGTGCAGGGTCTGCGGATCGCGCAGCCCGAGATGGCGCTCGCAGCCGCGCAGGTGGCCCCTGGCCGCGGCGCCGTCGGCGGTGACCAGCAGGACCGGCAGGCCCAGCGCCGGCGGGCACAGGGGATCGGGGAGCGAGTCGGAGTCCGGTGGCGCGGGCTCGGGCGGACGCAGGCGCAGGGGCACCAGCCCGTCGGCCTCGACCTTGATCAGCGCGAGTTGGGTGCGCAGGTCCGAACCCAGGATCCGCCCCGGCAGTTCGCGGCCGTCGTGCAGGCTCACCGTGAGGGTGGAGCGGGGCGCCGGCGGATCACCGGCCAGCAGCAGTTGCCCGCCCGCGTCGACGACGACGGCGTCGCGCCACAGCCCTTCGAGGGGACGGCGGGCGTCGCGCACGAGCACGCGCGCCAGCGAGCGCCGGGCTCCGACCGCGCGCGTCAGCAGATCCGCCGGGGCCTCGTCGGAGGAACGGGCCGCCTGCGGCCAGAGGCACAGCAGGGCCGCCACCAGGCCGAGCGCGGGGCGCGGGCCGGGGCCGCCGGGGGCGGAGGGCATCAATGCCGCTCCCGCTGCTCTTCCTTCCCTCCGGGGTTGGCCGCCGGCGGCAGCCGGTCCAGGAACGCGCCCGCGTCGCCCCGGCCGCGGATCCAGAGGAAGACGGGCCGCCGCGCGCGGGCCGCGGGGCCCTGCTCCGCGTGCGCGACGGGGACCGCGGCACCCCCGCCGGCGGTGGGCGTGCCCGACCCTTCGCCCGCGTCGTGGGGCAGCAGGAGGCCGTCACGCGGGTCGGCGGCGGTGAGCGGACGCCCTTGAGCGAGCGCGCCGGCGGCGCCCAGGCGTTCGCGGACCAGGAGCCCCCCGCCGACGACGAGCAGGAGCGATGCCGCCAGGGCGGTGCGGCGCCACAGGGCCAGCGCGCGCGGCGCGTCCAGGAAGGCGCCGCTCATCGCGGCCCGCGCCCAGCGCTGCTCGGGCGTCGCTCCCGCCACCTGCGTGCGCACCTCGAGGTAGAGGCCATCGAGCAGGCCGGGGGCACTTCGCGCCCGCGCAGCGCGGCGAGGGCGTCGGCGTTGCGGCGCGCGGGCCGGGCCGGGCGCGGGGGCGGCGCGCCGGGGGCGGGGGGCTTCGGCGTGGGCGGGCGGGGGTCGGGGCTCATGCGGACTCCGGTCGCGGCGGCGGGGCCTGCTCTTCCTGCGCCTCCCAGGCGGCCTTGAAGAGCGAACGGGCACGGTGCAGGCGCCAGCGGGCGGTCGGGTAGGTGCAATCGGTCACCCGGGCGATCTCGCGCGGGCTCAAGCCATGGAACTCGCGCAGGGTCAGCGCGAGGCGGTACTCGATCGGCAGGGTGGCGAGCGCGCGCTCGACGCGTTCGCGCAACTCCTCCGCCTCGGCCCGTGCGCTCGCGTCGACGCGTGGGCCCTGGGCCGGCGGCGCCACGCCTTCGATCTCGCCCACGAGCGTGGCGCGCCGCCGACGGCGGCGCAGCGCGTCGATGGCCAGGTTGCGCGCGATGCGGTAGATCCAGTTCTGGAAGTCGCGGCGCGGGTCGTAGCGGTCCAGGGCGGCGTGGACGCGGATGAACGACTCCTGGACGGCGTCGCGCGCCTCCTCGGCGTCCAGCCGGTCGCCGAGCCGGATCGGGACCCGCTCGGGCTCGCCGCAGGGGCAGCGCACGTCGGTGTCGGAGAAGGCGTGGCGCAGGC